>JASLFM010000419.1 GCA_030150585.1 Acidovorax sp. | reverse complement strand
AAGGGCGTAGCCCCGATGACGGTGATGGGCGCGATGTCTTCGATCGCGTCGAACGGCGCCGACTTGTACACGTGCGGGTTCACCACGTGGTTGTTCGACACCACGCCGATCACCGTGCCGTCTTTGGGCGCGCGCACAAGTTGCGTGGTGCCCGTGATGCCGCCGGCGCCCGGCAGGTTCTCGATCACCACGGGCTGGCCCAGGGCCTTGGCCAGGCTGGTACTGATGGCGCGGATGGCGCCGTCCGCGCCCGAGCCGGCCGACAGCGGCAGGATGATGCGCAGCGGCTTGTCGCCCTGCGCGTGGGCGATCAGGGGCGCGCCGAGGGTGGCAGCGCCCCAGGCGAGGGCCCGGCGGCGCGTGAGGGAATCGGTGGGGTGCATCTTTGTCTCCTGGTTCTATGATTTCTTTGCGGGCTTGCTTGGATCAGGCCACGGCAGCCGCACCGCGCAGCGCCTCGACCTGTTCATCGGTGTAACCCAAGCCCGCGAGCAGCTCGGCCGTGTGCTGGCCCATGCGCGGCGGGTCCATGCGCACGCCCATGCGCTGGCCGGCGAGGCGCAGCGGCATTAGCGTCACGCGCGCCGTGCCGCCCGCGCGCTCGCCATCGGGCAGCTGAACGTCGGCCAGGCCGCCCGTGGCTTTCAGGTGCGGATCGTCGAACAACTCCTCGGGCCGGCGGATGGGTGCGAACGGCAGGCCGTTGCGCTCGAAGATGGCCGCGAGTTCGTCGGCCGTGTGCGCGGCCAGGCGCTCACGCAACACAGGCAACAGCTCGGGTCGGGCGCGCACGCGGTCGTTGTTGGTGGCGTACCGGGGGTCGGCCTTCAGGTCGATGAAGCCCATGGCCTCGCAGAAGGTCTGCCACTGCGCGTCGCTCACGGCGGCCAGGAAGATCTGGCCGCCGTCCTTCGCGCTGAACACGTCGTACACCGCCCAGGACGAGATGCGGTCGGGCATGGGCGCGGCGGGCTGGCCCGTCACCGCGTACTGCATCATGTGCTGGCCCACGAGGAACACGTTGTTCTCGAACAGGGCCGAGTCCACCTCCTGCCCGCGCCCCGTCTGCGCGCGCTGCATCAGCGCGGCCATGGCACCGATGGCGCCGAACATGCCGCCCATGATGTCGTTCACGCTGCTGCCCGCGCGCAGCGGGTCGCCGGGGCGGCCGGTCATGTAGGCCAGGCCGCCCATCATCTGCACCACCTCGTCCAAGGCCGTGCGGTGCTCGTAGGGGCCGGGCAGAAAGCCCGTGTGGTTCACGTAGACCAGGCGCTCGTTCAGGCGCGAGAGCGCCGCGTAGTCGAGCCCGTATTTGGCCATCACGCCGGGCTTGAAGTTCTGCGCCACCACGTCGGCCGACGAGGCGAGCTTGATCGCCACTTCCAGCCCCTCGGGGCTGCGCAGGTCGATGGCGATGCTCTTCTTGTTGCGGTTGAACATGGGGAAGAACCCCGCGCCCGCGCCCAGCAGGTGGCGCGTGCGGTCACCATCGACGGGCTCGACCTTGATGACCTCGGCCCCCAGGTCGGCCAGCACCATGCCGCAGGTGGGGCCCATGACCATGTGGGTGAACTCCACGACGCGGATGCCTTCGAGCGGCAGGCGGGGGGATGGGGATGCGTTGCTTGTCATGGGAAGGGAATTCAAAGTGGTGTGTCAGTGGCGCGGCAAGCCCGCCTGCCAGAGTGTGCCGTGCAGCGTCTCGCCCGCCAGCCAGCCCGCTGCGCGCGCACGCAGCGCGAGCAGCGCGGGCACATCGAGCCCCGTGGCCACGCCCATGCGCTCGAGCATGAAGGCCAGGTCCTCGGTGGCCACGTTGCCGCTCGCGCCCGGCGCGTGCGGGCAGCCGCCGATGCCGGCCAGGCAGGCGTCGAAGCGCGTGATGCCCGTCTGCCAGGCCGCATAGCAGTTGGCCAGGCCCATGCCGCGCGTGTCGTGGAAGTGCGCGCAGGCCAGGCGGTCGCCCACCAGGGCACGCGCTTTCTCGAAAAGGCGCTGCACGCCGACCGGGTCGGCATAGCCCACGGTGTCGGCCAGGCTCACGCGGTCGGCCCCGGCGTCGAGCAGGGCCTGCATGAGGCGCAGCACCTCGTCCTCTTTCACTTCGCCCTGGATCGTGCAGCCGAAGGCCGTGCCCACGCCGCCCTCGATCAGCGTGCGGCTGCCCGCCGCATCGCGCGCGGCGCGGATTCGGGCCAGCTCGGCCACCACCTCGTCGGGCGTCTTGCGCAGGTTGGCCAGGCTGTGCGCGTGGCTGGCCGACAGCGGCAGCACCATCAGGCCGGCCCCGCATGCGATGGCGCGCTCGGCACCCTGGAGGTTGGGCACCAGCACCGAGGCCACGAGGCCCGGCAAGGTCTTGGCGTGGGCCAGCACCTCGGCCGTGTCGGCCAGTTGCGGCAGCAGGCGCGCCGGCACGAAGGAGCCCACTTCGATCTCGCGCTGGCCCGCCGCGTAGGCCGCATCGATCCACTCGATCTTGTGCGCGGTGGGGACGATGGTGGCGATGCTCTGCAGGCCGTCGCGCAGCCCCACTTCGCGCACGGTGGCCCGGGAGGAAGAAAGGTTCACAGCGTCTCCGGTTCGGTATGTGTTGCGCCCATTCTAGAAATTCCGTTTTCATTCAGAAAATCAATTTTGGAAGGCTTATGCTTCCATTTCGGAACATCTAAAAATGCGCAACATCGACCTGCTCACCCTGCGGCTCTTCGTGGCCGTGTGCGACCAGCGCAGCATCGCCCGCGTGGCCGAGCAGGAGGCCCTCGTGGGCTCGGCCATCAGCAAGCGGCTGGCGCAGCTGGAGGACGCCGTGGGCACCCCGCTGCTGGTGCGCAAGCGCCGGGGCGTGGCGCCCACGCCCGCGGGCGAAACGCTGCTTGAGCACGCGCGCACCATGCTCGCGAGCGCAGGCCAGATCGAGCGGGACATGGCGGCCTACGCCAAGGGCATCAAGGGCCACGTGCGCCTGCTCGTCACCGCCTCGGTCATGGCCGAATCGCTGGCCGACGACGTGGCGGCCTTCCTGCAAGACCCGGCGCACCGCCACATCCAGGTGAGCCTGGAAGAACGCGTGAGCCCCGACGTGGTGAGCGGCATCCGCGAGGGCAGCGCCTCCATCGGCATCTGCTGGGACGCCGCCGACCTCTCGGGCCTGGAGCAGCGCAGCTACCGCCACGACCACCTGGCGGTGGTGGCCCACCCATCGCACCCCGTGGCGCGCGAGGCCACGGTGCGCTTCACCGACGTGCTCGACTACGAGTACGTGAGCATGCCGGCCCTGAGCGCCGTGCAGGTTCTGCTCACGCGTGCCGCTGCCGTGGAGGGCAAGACACTCGCGCACCGCGTGCTCGTCTCCAACTTCGACGCCGCGCTGCGCGTGGTGCGCGCCAACCTCGCCATCAGCGTCGTCCCACGTGAAGTGGCCGAGCCCTTCGCGGCTGCAACCGGCGTGCGTGTGGTTCCGCTGGCCGATCCCTGGGCGCAGCGGCGCTTCGCCATCTGCTACCGCAGCGCGGAAGCTCTAAGCCCGGCGGCGCAACTGCTGGTGGAACATTTGGCGCAGGCAAGCGGCCCGGCCGGCATGCAGCCGGGCTGCCCCGGTGACCGTGGTATGACAGCAACACTTTGACACATTTTGTGAGCTTTAGGCATCCCGGCGCCTGTGCAGTGGGGGTTTTGAGCTATTAAACTTGTAGCAAGAAGGTTTCCCGGCTATAGTCCGGGCATCCTGGCGGGTCCGGTGCCCGCCCGCTCGACAACTACTGCGCTAGGAGAAGCGTCCATGAGCTCCAAGGAAAACGCCGCCATCAACCAGCTGTTCGAGAAGCTCGAATGCCGCTATGCGTTGCGTGTGCTGTGGGCCCTGCGCGACGGCCATCCCCAGACCTTCCGCTTGCTGCAGGACAGCGTGGGCGGCATCACCCCCAACACGCTCAACACCCGCATCAAGGAGCTGCGCGAGGCCGGCCTCGTAGACCACGGCAGCGACGGCTACACCGTCACGCCCGTGGGGCAGGATCTGCTCAAGCGCCTGTCCGACGTGCAGGCCTTCGCCACGCGCTGGGTGGCCAGCCGCGCCAAGAAGTAAAAGCAAAGGCCCGCACACCGCACCGTTCCTGCAAGCCCGCGCACTGCGCGGGTTTTGGTTTTCTGGGGCTGCAGCGCCCGGCCTGCCTGCGCTGCCAGCTCCTGTTTTCGAAGCACTTTCACCTGAAGGATTTTCCATGGCATTCACCACCACCGCCTCCGGCCTGCAGTACGAAGACACCGTCGTCGGCGACGGCGCCGAGGCCACGCGCGGCGCCAACGTGCGCGTGCACTACACGGGCTGGCTGCACAACGACGGCCAGCAGGGCGCCAAGTTCGACTCCAGCCGCGACCGCAACGACCCGTTCGAATTCCTGCTCGGCGCAGGCATGGTCATCAAGGGCTGGGACGAAGGCGTGCAGGGCATGAAGATCGGCGGCCAGCGCACGCTCATCATCCCCGCTGCCCTGGGCTACGGCGCGCGCGGCGCGGGCGGCGTGATCCCGCCGGGCGCCACGCTGAAGTTCGACGTGGAGCTGCTGGGTGTGAACGCACGCTGAAGCGACCGCCCTTCCCCCTTCAACGCCCCTGCCCCGCAGGGGCGTTTTGCTTTGCAGCCTGCGTCTTCGCATTCCCGTCGCGCATGCGAGCTGGCAAAGAGATCGCTTGAAGCGCCTGCACGCGCAGCCTGTAATCGGGGCATTGCCCACTCTCGCCGCGTGCCGCCATGAACACCTCATCCCACTGCGCCTCCCCCCTGCCCTGGTGGCGCCAGACCTGGGCCCTCGTGGGGGCCGGCGGCATCGCCATGGGGCTCGCGCTGGGCGTGCGCCACGTGCAGGGTCTGTTCCTGCTGCCCGTCACGCTGGAGCGGGGCTGGTCGCGCGAGACCTTCGCTTTCGCGATGGCGCTGCAGAACCTCGTGTGGGGCCTGTCCCAGCCGTTCACGGGCATGGTGGCCGACCGCTGGGGCGCGGGCAAGGTGGTGGCCGGCGGGCTCGCGCTGTATGCGCTGGGGCTCGTATTCATGGCCCAGGCCACCACGCCAGCGGCCTTCGTGCTGGGCGCCGGGGTGTGCATTGGCCTCGCGCTGTCGGGGACGGCCTTTGCCACCGTCTATGGAGCACTGAGCCGGCTCGTGCCTGCCGAGCGGCGCGGCTGGGCACTGGGCATGGCGGGCGCCGTCGGCGGGCTGGGCCAGTTCATGCTCGTGCCCGCGGCGCAGGGGCTGATCGCGGGCCAGGGCTGGGGCAGCACGCTGATGCTGTTCGCGCTGGCACTGGCTTTGGCCCTGCCGCTGGCCCTGCCCTTGCGCGAGCCCGCACGCAGCCGGGCGGAAGGTCCGGGCGATGCCGAAGGGATGCCGCTGCGCGCTGCGTTGCGCGAGGCCTTCGCGCACCGGGGCTTCTGGCTGCTGAACCTGGGCTTCCTGGCCTGCGGCTTCCAACTGGCCTTCATCGGCAACCATCTGCCTGCCTACCTGCTCGACCGGGGGCTCGCCCCTTCGCATGCCGTGGGAGCGCTTGCCACCATTGCACTCACCAACGTCGTGGGCACCTATGCCTGCGGCCTGCTGGGCGCGCGGCACCGGCGCAAGCACCTGCTCGCGGGCCTTTACCTCGTGCGTACGGCGGCCATGGCGCTGTTCGTGCTGCTGCCCCTGAGCCCCGCGAGCGTGTACCTGTTCTCGGCCGCCATGGGCCTGCTGTGGCTGGGCACCGTGCCGCTCACCAACGGGCTCGTGGCCCAGGTGTTCGGCGTGCGCTACCTCACCACGCTGTTCGGCTTCGTGTTCCTGGGGCACCAGCTCGGCTCGTTCCTCGGCGTCTGGCTCGGCGGAGTGGTGTTCGAGGCCACGCACTCCTACGACCTGGTGTGGATCGCAGCGATGGCATTGGGGTTGGCTTCGGCGGCACTGCACGCACCCATTGATGACCGCGAAATCGTGCGCCCCTCCCTGGCGAGGGCCGTAGCATGAATGCGCAAGCGCTCTGGCGCGCTTGCCGCCCGCTGCTGGTGCTGGCGCCACTCTGCGTTTTGGCGTTGTACGGATGGCTGCGGCCACCGCACGTCGCGGCGTGGCTGCAGTTGCTCGCCTGGTGCGGCTGAGCTCAGAAGCGGCTCAAGCGAACAGCGCCTGCTCCAGCCGGGCGTACTTGGCGTCGCCCACGGCCTCGCGGATCTTGGGAGCCAGCGCCGCCAGGTCGTCGTACCCGCTGGTGCCCTCCACCGCGAGGTTCAGCCGGAAGCCGCGCAGACCCAGGCTTGCGGTGAGCTCGGTGGCAATGGGGTAGGCCTCCTGGTAACGCTCCTTGGGCGAGCGGCCGCTGAGCTCGGCGGCAGGGGCGGGAGCCTCCTCGGGCGCACCACCGGATGCCGAGGCCAGCAAGCCCTGGTCGATCATGGCCTGAACGTCCTCGCGCGTGATGCCCATGGCGGCCGTGGCGGCCAACACATCCTCTGTGCTGCGCTTGCCGTCGAACAGGATAAAGGCCGAACGCTGGCGCGGCGTGAGGCTGCCATGCCGGTCCTTGAGGGCCTGCTGACCCGCAGAGGTCTTGACGAGTACCATGTCTTCCTTGGCGGAGCGAGGCCCCGCGTTGCGTTGCTCCAAGCATGGCATGCCCGCTTTCACCCGGGAATCGGGGTTTCCATAAGCGGCGGATTTCAGATTTCCGAACGCACCACCGGCTGCGCGGGCGCAGGCCGCGTGAACCAGCTCACGATGCCTGCCGTCGCGAACCCGGCGGGCACGCCGAACACGCCCGCCGAGATCGGCTGGATGCCAAACCACAGCCCATCGGCCCACAGCCACGGCGGCAGCATGGCGCGCAGCGCGGGGACATGCGAGAGCATGTAGTAGACCGTGACGGCCAGCCCCACGAGCATGCCCGCTACGGCGCCCTTGCGCGTGGCGCCACGCCAGAAGATGCCCAGCACCATGGCCGGCACGAACGCCGAGGCCGCGAGCGAGAACGAGGCCGATACCATGGGCAGGATCTCGGAAGGCTTGAGCGCCGCCACGAACGCAGCCGACAGCGCGACGGCCAACAGCGTGAACTTCGTGAGGATCACGCGCTGCTCGGGCGAGGCGTTGTGTGGTTTCTCGTGGAAATACAGGTCGCGCACGAGCGCGTTGCTGATCGTGAGCAGCAGGCCGTCGGCCGTGGACAGCGCGGCCGCCAGCCCGCCCGCGGCGACAAGGCCGGAGACCACATAGGGCAGCCCGCCGAGCTCGGGCGTGGCGAGCATGATGAGGTCCGCTCCCAGGCGGATTTCGCCAAACTGGACGATGCCGTCGCCGTTCACATCCTCCACCGACAGCAGCGACGCATCCACGCGCGCCCACTGCGCCATCCAGTTGGGCAGCTGGTCGAAGTGGCTGCCCACGAGGTTGTTCATGACCTCGTACTTCACGAGCACCGCGAGCGCGGGCGCGCTCAGGTAAAGCAGTGCGATGAAGAACAGCGACCATGCGACCGAGGCGCGCGAACCCGCCACCGTGGCCGTGGTGTAGTAGCGCGTGAGCAGGTGCGGCAGCCCCGCCGTGCCGACCATGAGGCAGAACATGAGCGCCAGGAAGTTGCGACGCGTATCGTCGAAGTCCTGGCGCTCCTTGGCCGAGCCCTCGGGGTCGCCCGCAAAGGCCTGGCTGTGCCGCGGCAGGCCGCCCAGCGGGCGGGCGCGCTCGTAGTTCTCGCGCATCTCGCGCGTCCAGCGCTCGCGCGCCGTGGCCTCGTCGCGCGGCATCGCGGCGAGTTCGCGGCTCGCTGCCACGATCAGGCCCACGTCGGCGTTCTGCGCGCGCAGCCGGTGGATGCGCTCGCGCGCAGCCTCGCGCTCGCGCTCCAGCGCAGCGCCCACGTCCTTCAGGCGCGCCTCGAACTCCAGTGCACGCTCCAGATAGGCCGTCACGACCTGGTGCTCGGCCGGCGAGTCGAGCAGCCGCTCCTCCAAGTCGGCGATCTTGCCGACCTGCTTGCCGTAGACGATGGTGGCGAGCGGGTTGCCGAGCTGCTGGTAGGCGAGCCACGACACGGGAATCAGAAAGGCCAGCAGCAGCACTACGTACTGTGCCACCTGCGTCCAGGTGATGGCACGCATGCCGCCCAGGAAGGAGCACAGGAGCACGCCGCCCAAGCCGAGCATGATGCCGATCTCGAACTGCACGCCCGTGAGGCGCGACGCGATCAGTCCCACGCCATAGATCTGCGCGACCACGTAGGTGAAGGAGCACAGCACCGCCGCGAGCGCAGCGATGATGCGCGGCCAGCGCCCGCCGAAGCGCACCTGGAAGAAGTCAGGGATGGTGTAAAGGTTCATCGCGCGCAGGTGCGGCGCGATGAGCATGGCCACGAGGCAGAAGCCCCCCGTCCAGCCCAGCAGGTAGGCCAGTCCGCCAGGCTGCCCCGGCGTGCCCGAGAAGCCCTGCAGGTACAGTGCGCCCGCCAGGCTGATGAACGAGGCCGCGCTCATCCAGTCGGCCGCCGCGGCCATGCCGTTGTAGATAGGCGGTATGCGGCGGCCCGCGACGTAGTACTCGTCGGGGTTGGTGGTGCGGCCGTAGACGCCGATGCCGGCGTAAACCATCACCGTGAGAAAAAGGAAGATTGGGCCAATCCAGTGTCGGGACAGGCCCCGCTGCTCGGCCCAGGCCATGAGGGCCAGGAAGCCCAGCACGCCCAGCACATAGAGGGCGAGGATGCGATGCAGGCGCCACAGGTAGGCCCGCTCCTGCGCCCGATCCAGCGCCTGCCCCGCAGCCTGGTCAGCCATGGGACTGGTCGGCGGGGACGTCCTGCCGCTCGAAGCGGCTCATGGCCGCGCAGTAGGCCACGACGATGGCGATGAACACGAGCACTGCGCCCTGCGCGGCGATCCAGTAGCCCAGCGGCCAGCCGGCCACCAGCATCTGCAGGTCGCGCGCGCAGTAGCAGGCCACGAAAGACACCAGCACCCAGGCGAGCAGCAGTACCGCCTTGAGCCAGAGGTGGCGCGCGTCGTGCAGGTCGGGCGCGAAAGGCGCGCCCACCTGCCCGGTCTGCCGAGGATCGTGCGAGGGCAATCCAGGCATAGGCTGCGCGCCTTCAGGCTGCGAGCTGCTGCCAGGTGGAAATCACGCTGTCGGGGTTGAGCGAGATCGAGGCAATGCCCTCGTTCGCCAGCCACTGCGCGAAATCGGGATGGTCGCTGGGGCCCTGGCCGCAGATGCCCACGTACTTGCCCTGGGCCTTGCACGCGGCGATGGCGCGGCTCAGCAGGGCCTGCACGGCGGGGTCGCGCTCGTCGAAGTCGTGGGCCAGCAGTTCCAGGCCCGAGTCGCGGTCCAGGCCCAAGGTGAGCTGGGTCAGATCGTTGGAGCCGATGGAGAAGCCATCGAAGTACTCGAGGAAGCGCTCGGCCAAAATGGCGTTGCTGGGCACCTCGCACATCATGATGACCTTGAGCCCGTTGTCGCCGCGCTTGAGGCCATGCTCGGCCAGCAGCTGGGTCACGCGGTCGGCCTGGCCCAGCGTGCGCACGAAGGGCACCATGACCTGCACATTCGTCAGCCCCATGTCATTGCGCACGCGCTTGATGGCCTCGCACTCCATGGCAAAGGCCTCGCCGAAATCCGCGCTGATATAGCGCGCCGCGCCGCGGAAGCCCAGCATGGGGTTCTCTTCCTCAGGCTCGTAGCGACTGCCGCCGATGAGCTTGCGGTACTCGTTGGACTTGAAGTCCGACAGGCGCACGATCACGGGCTTGGGGTAGAAGGCCGCCGCGATGGTGGCTACGCCTTCGGCCACCTTGTCCACGTAGAACGCGCGCGGCGATGCATGGCCGCGCGCCACGGATTCGACGGCCTTCTTCAGGTCGGCATCGACGTTCGGGTAGTCGAGGATGGCCTTGGGGTGCACGCCGATGTTGTTGTTGATGATGAACTCCAGGCGCGCCAGGCCCACCCCTTCGTTCGGCAGCTGCGCGAAGTCGAAGGCCAGTTGCGGATTGCCCACGTTCATCATGATCTTGGTGGCGATGGGCGGCATTTCGCCGCGCTGCACCTCGGTCACCTCGGTTTCGAGCAGGCCGTCGTAGATCTTGCCCGTGTCGCCCTCGGCGCAGCTCACGGTGACAAGCGTGCCGTCCTTGAGCAGGTCGGTTGCGTCGCCGCAGCCCACCACGGCCGGGATGCCCAGCTCGCGCGCGATGATGGCCGCGTGGCAGGTGCGCCCGCCGCGGTTGGTGACGATGGCGCTGGCGCGCTTCATCACAGGCTCCCAGTTCGGGTCGGTCATGTCGGTGACCAACACGTCGCCGGGCTGGACCTTGTCCATCTCGCTGATGCTGTGCACCAGGCGCACGGGGCCGGTGCCGATCTTCTGGCCGATGGCGCGGCCCTCGGCCAGCACAGTGCCCGAGCCCTTGAGCTTGTAGCGCTGCTCCGCCTGGCCCTTGGACTGGCTCTTCACCGTCTCGGGGCGCGCCTGCAGGATGTAGAGCTGGCCATCGGTGCCGTCCTTGCCCCACTCGATGTCCATGGGGCGGCCGTAGTGCTGCTCGATGACCAGGGCGTAATGGGCCAGTTGCTCCACGTCGGCATCGGTCAGCGAATAGCGGTTGCGCTGCTCGGTAGCGACGTCGGTGGTCTTGACGAGCTTGCCCGTGGCCTTTTTCTCTTCGGGCGTGGAAAACACCATCTGGATCAGCTTGGAGCCCAGGTTGCGGCGGATCACGGCCTTCTTGCCCGCGCGCAGCATGGGCTTGTGCACGTAGAACTCGTCGGGGTTCACGGCGCCCTGCACCACGGTCTCACCCAGGCCGTAGCTGCTGGTGATGAAGACCACGTCCTCGAAGCCCGACTCGGTATCGATGGTGAACATCACGCCCGCCGCGCCGAGGTCGGAGCGCACCATGCGCTGCACGCCGGCCGACAGGGCCACCACGTCATGCGCGAAGCCCTTGTGCACGCGGTAGGAGATGGCGCGGTCGTTGTAAAGCGATGCGAACACTTCCTTCATCTTGTGCAGCACGTCCTCGATGCCCACGACGTTGAGGAAAGTTTCCTGCTGGCCGGCGAACGAAGCGTCGGGCAGGTCCTCCGCCGTGGCGGAGGAGCGCACGGCGAAGCTGGCCTTGTCGTTACCCGCCGCCAACGCGGCAAAAGCGTCGCGCACAGCCTTTTCGAGGTCGGCCGGAAACGGCTGGCTCTCCACCCAGCCACGGATTTCGGCGCCCGCCTCGGCCAGCGCGCGCACGTCCTCGGTGTCCAGAGAGGCCAGGCGCTGGCTGATGCGGTCCGCCAGGCCCTCGTACTTGAGGAATTCGCGGAACGCATGCGCCGTGGTGGCAAAGCCCGTGGGCACCCGCACGCCTTCGGGCAGCTGGGAGATCATTTCGCCGAGGGAGGCGTTTTTACCGCCAACGACCTCGACGTCGCTCATTCTCAGGTTCTCAAACGGTACGACCAGGGCGGTCGCGTCGAAACGTGCAGACATGGGAAAGCTCCAGAAGTTGAAACTGGGTCTGCGCACCCGCCCGCGCTCCGAGGCGGGCAGGCGCCCATGCATGCGGCTTGGCTTTGCTGTTCTGGTTGTGGGCCGCCGGTGTGCATGGTGAGAATTTGGGAATAATGGACGCCATTGTAGGCTGGCACCGGTCCGGCCCGCTGGCGGCGGGCTGACGCCGTGCCCAAAAACACCACACCATGCACACGCGCACCGTATTCTTCATCTCCGATGGCACCGGCATCACCGCGGAGACCTTCGGCAACGCCATCCTTGCCCAGTTCGACATGAAGCCGCGCCACGTGCGCCTGCCTTTCGTCGACACCGTGGACAAGGCCCACCAGGCCGTGCGCCAGGTCAACCACACGGCCGAGCTGGAGGGCAAGAAGCCCGTCGTGTTCACCACCCTCGTGAACATGGAAGTGCTCAAGGTGATCCAGGACGGCTGCAAGGGCATGCTGCTCGACATGTTCGGCACCTTCGTACACCCTCTGGAGAAGGAGCTGGGCATGAAGTCGCTGCACCGCGTGGGGCGCTTCTCCGACGTGAGCCGCAGCAAGGAGTACACCGACCGAATCGAGGCCATCAACTTCAGCCTCGCGCACGACGACGGCCAGAGCAACCGC
>JASLFM010000414.1 GCA_030150585.1 Acidovorax sp. | reverse complement strand
GAGCCGAAGTTGCCCTGGCCGTCCACGAGCATGTGGCGCATGGAGAAATCCTGCGCCATGCGCACGATCGTGTCGTACACCGACTGGTCGCCGTGCGGGTGGTATTTACCGATCACGTCCCCGACGATACGGGCCGATTTCTTGTAAGCCCGGTTCCAATCGTTGTTCAGCTCGTGCATGGCATACAGCACGCGCCGGTGCACAGGCTTGAGGCCGTCCCGCGCGTCGGGCAGGGCCCGGCCCACGATCACGCTCATCGCGTAATCGAGGTAGCTGCGCCGCATCTCCTCTTCAAGGCTGATGGGCAGGGTTTCTTTCGCAAACTGGGTCATGAGAGACGGCACAAGCGGCAAAGGGGACGGCCATTTTAGAGGCAAGACCGTGTCGCGACCGCGCAACATATAGCGCCAAATGCGCTTTTGTCCTACGGTGCACGGCCCTGCGAGGGGGGTTTTCCACTGTTACGTATGGCACAATCATTTCAACGTTTTTGGTGATGGTCACTGATGACGTCCCTGATTCGCAGCGCGGCTGCGGCTTTTTCCCCAAGAGGAGAACCATGAAGAAACTGAACAAAGTGGCGATGTTGTTTGCCTCCGCTGCGCTCGCAACCGCCGCTGGCGCCCAAACCATCGACAACTGGAAGAACGGCACTGGCGAATTGGTCTGGAAGAACGGCACCAATGAACTGTGCTGGCGCGATGCCAACTGGACGCCCGCCACGGCTGCCGAAGGCTGCGACGGTGCTCTGGTTGCTGCTCCCGCTGCCGCTGCTGCTCCGGCTCCCGCTGCTGCTCCGGCTGCTGCCGCTCCTGCCGCGCCCGCTGCTGCTCCCGCTCCTGCAGCCGCCACCAAGGTGACCTACGCCGCCGACGCATTCTTCGACTTCGACAAGTCGGTGCTGAAGCCCGAAGGCAAGGCCAAGCTGGACGATCTGGTTTCCAAGGTCAAGGACATCAACCTGGAAGTGATCATCGCCGTGGGTCACACCGACTCCATCGGTAGCGATGCCTACAACCAGAAGCTGTCGGTGCGCCGTGCTGAAGCCGTGAAGGCCTACCTGGTCTCCAAGGGCATCGAAAAGAACCGTGTGTACACCGAAGGCAAGGGCAAGAAGCAGCCCGTGGCCGACAACAAGACCAAGGAAGGCCGCGCCAAGAACCGCCGCGTGGAAATCGAAGTGGTCGGTACCCGCGCCGCCAAGTAATCTTCGGATTGCTGAAAAAAAGCCCCGGCAACGGGGCTTTTTTTATGCCTGCCTTCTCAGGGACAATCAGAGTATGAATGACACCGTCAATGCCGATCCGGCCGAATTGGCCAAGTTCTCCGAACTGGCCCACCGGTGGTGGGACCCTGAGAGCGAATTCCGCCCCCTGCACCAGATCAACCCACTGCGCCTGGACTGGATCCAGGGGCTGATGCCACTTTCAGGGCTGAAAGTGCTCGACGTCGGGTGTGGCGGGGGTATTCTGGCGGACTCTATGGCCCGAAAAGGGGCCGAAGTCACGGGTATTGATCTAGCCACCAAGGCCCTGCGCGTGGCGCAACTGCACGCCTTGGAGGCTCAGACACCCGCCATCCAATACCGAGAGATCAGCGCCGAGGCCCTCGCTGCGGAGCAGCCGGGCCAGTACGATGCCGTGACCTGCATGGAAATGCTGGAGCACGTACCCGACCCCGCATCGGTGGTGCGTGCCTGCGCGCAACTCGTGAAACCCGGGGGCTGGGTGTTCTTTTCAACCATCAACCGCAATCTCAAGTCCTTTACCCTGGCCATCGTGGGCGCCGAATATGTGCTCAACATGATTCCCAAGGGAACCCACGAATATGCAAAACTCATCCGGCCTAGCGAATTGGCCGCGTATTGCAGGGCCGCGGAACTGGACGTGCAACACACCCGCGGCCTGCAATACAACCCCTTGACAAAGCGGTATTGGCTCAGTGCCGATACCAGCGTGAACTACATGATCGCCACGCGGAGGGCCGCATGAGCCGCGCGCTGTTTCCCACCGTGCGGGCGGTTCTCTTCGACCTGGACGGAACGCTGATCGATAGCGCGCCGGACCTGGGAGCCGCAGCCGACAAGATGCGGACCGACCGTGGCCTGCCGTCGCTGCCGCTCGAGCGCTACCGCCCCATGGCAGGCGCTGGCGCGAGGGGCATGCTGGGTGAGGCGTTCGGCATGGCGCCGGACCACCCGGACTTCGCGGTCCTGCGCGAGGAGTTTTTCAGCAACTATGAAGCGTGCATGACCCAGAGGACCCAGCCCTTCGATGGGGTCGCGCAGCTGCTGGAGCGTATCGTCCACGAGCGCCTCGCCTGGGGTGTGGTGACGAACAAGTCCTCGCGGTTCACGGAGCCGTTGACCCGCGGCATGACCCTGTTCGCGACCGCAGGGGCCGTGGTCAGCGGAGATACCACGCCCCATGCCAAACCCCATCCCGCGCCGCTGCTGGAAGCCGCTGCGCGACTGGGGCTGGCGCCTGGAGACTGCATCTATGTGGGGGACGACGAGCGCGACATCCAGGCAGGACATGCCGCCGGCATGGGTACCGTCGCCGCGCTGTACGGCTACCTGGGTCGCAGGCAAGACGCCAGCGCTTGGGGGGCGCATGCCGCCATAAATTCTCCGCTCGAGCTCTTGCAATTGCTGGGCAGGGCCTAAAATAGCGATCAAGGGGCTGCCCTGGTTTCGACGTGGGTTCGGAATCGCTGTGGTGCATGTCGAGCTTGAGTGACGCTCGTAAATCTCCATTCAAAAAACTAACTGCAAACGACGAACGTTTCGCACTCGCCGCTTAAATACCGGTGAGCCTTGCAACAGCACGCTGGTGGGCTGGGCAAGGGGGCTGCAAGGCCTCCCGGCTGCAAGGGAATTCACACCAGCTGGTTCCGTGCCGGGTACCTTGGCATGGGGCGAGATCCAAGGGTACTGGCACTTGGCATAGCGTGCGCCTGCGCGATGCCAGGGGCGAGATTCAAAACAGAACGCTAAACATGTAGATCTGCTCGAAGAAGGCTTGCGGACG
>JASLFM010000390.1 GCA_030150585.1 Acidovorax sp. | reverse complement strand
GAGCACGGTGCGGCCCGCGCTCATCAGTTCGGCCACGGTGCGGCCGTCGCGCGCGCCCTCCATCACGAAGGCGCTGATCAGGGCCACGGCTTCGGGGTAGTTGAGCTTCAGGCCGCGCGCGCGGCGCCGCTCGGCCAGCAGGGCGGCGGTGAAGATCAGCAGCTTGTCTTTTTCACGAGGGGTGAGTTCCATGCACAGCCAGCGTGCAAGGGCCGTGCCAGCGCGGTGCGGCCCATTCACCCCAAATGGGTGCGTGGGTGGCATGTGGCCGCAGCGGTGCATCAAGCTGGTGTGGCACAGATGCGCAAGCGCACCAACCTGGCGCCGCTGGGCCGGTGCGCGGGCGCTGCTGTGGCGTGCGCGAGCACGTGGCACATGGCTTGCTTTGAGGGGTGTGCCAAGGCCGGGAAGCGGTTTCCGGCCTGCATTGAGATCCCCTTAACTTCTTGAAAGGCAAAGCCATGCTCGAGCGTCGTACCACCCTGAAAACCCTGGCCGCTGCAGCAACCGTCGCGGGTCTGTCGTTGGTGGGCGTCAGCGCCCAGGCGGCCGACACCATCAAGATCGGCGTGCTGCACAGCCTCTCGGGCACCATGGCCATTTCCGAGACCGTGCTCAAGGACACGGTGCTCATGGCCATCGACGACATCAACGCCAAGGGCGGCGTGCTGGGCAAGAAGCTCGAACCCGTGGTGGTGGACCCGGCCTCGAACTGGCCGCTGTTTGCCGAAAAGGCCAAGCAGCTGATCACGCAGGACAAGGTAGCCGTGGTCTTCGGCTGCTGGACCAGCGTGTCGCGCAAGTCCGTGCTGCCGGTGTTCGAGCAGAACAACGGCCTGCTGTTCTACCCCGTGCAGTACGAGGGCGAGGAGCTGTCCAAGAACGTCTTCTACACCGGCGCGGCGCCCAACCAGCAGGCGATTCCCGCGGTGGAGTACCTGATGAGCAAGGAGGGCGGCGGTGCCAGGCGCTTCGTGCTGCTGGGAACGGACTACGTGTACCCGCGCACCACCAACAAGATCCTGCGCGCCTTCCTCAAGTCCAAGGGCGTGAAGGAGGCCGACATCCTCGAGACCTACACGCCCTTCGGCCACAGCGACTACCAGACCATCGTGGCCGACATCAAGAAGTTCTCCACCGGCGGCAAGACGGCGGTGATCTCGACGATCAACGGCGACTCCAACGTGCCCTTCTACAAGGAGCTGGGCAATGCCGGCCTCAAGGCCAAGGACGTGCCCGTGGTGGCCTTCAGCGTGGGCGAGGAGGAGCTGCGCGGCGTGGACGCCAAGCCCCTGGTGGGCCACCTCGCCGCCTGGAACTACTTCATGAGCGTGAAGAACCCCACCAACACCGCCTTCATCCAGCAGTGGAGCGAGTACGCCAAGGCCAAGAACATCGCCGGCCACAAGGACAAGCCGCTGACCAACGACCCGATGGAGGCCACCTGGATCGGCATCCACATGTGGAAGCAGGCCGTGGAAAAGGCCAAGAGCACGGACGTGGACAAGGTCATCGCCGCCATGGCCGGCCAGACCTTCACCGCGCCCGACGGCTTCAGCGTGAAGATGGATGAGAAGAACCACCACCTGCACAAGCCCGTGATGGTGGGCGAGATCAAGGCCGACGGCCAGTTCAGCGTGGTCTGGAAGACCAAGGGCCCCATCAAGGCCCAGCCCTGGAGCCCGTACATCGAAGGCAACGACAAGAAGAAGGACGAACCCGACGGCAAGAGCGGTTCGTGATGGCGAGGGCTGCCTGGCCGGTGTGCCGCCGGCCAGGCGGTTCTTATGAAAATGATAGCTGCTGACGCTTGATGGACAGGCACCGGAGGTCGATTCGACTATGAAGATTCTGCGCACCGCACTGGCCTGCGCACTGGGCATGCTGCTTTCCCTGTCCAGCCACGCGCTGACCTCAAGCCAAGCCTTCGCAATGGCCGCTGCCGATGACAACGACGCGCGTGCCGCGGCGATCAACGCCGCCGTGCTGGCGCCCGATGCGGGCGGCCCCACTGGCAGGACTGCCGCCTACCTGCAGGCCCTGGCCGATGACGCCGTGCGCACTGCGGGCGGCAAGGCCTACATCGTCCATGGCGCCAGCGCGATCGACCCGGCCACCGGCGCGGCCGCCACGCTGCCGGCGGACGCCGAGGACGTCGTCAACAACAACTACCTGCGCGGCGTGATCGAGTCCGCCCAGGCCGCGCTGGCGCTTTCCAGCGGCGACGTGCAGGCCCGCCGCGCTGCCGCGCAAAAGCTGGCCGCCGAACCTGACGCTGCCCGCCTGCCCCTGATCGTCAAAGTGCTGGCGGGCGAGCAGGACGAACAGGTCAAGGCCCTGCTGGCGCGCGCCCAGGCATCCAGCCTGCTCGGCAGCGAAGACGCGCGGCAGCGCCTGCAGGCGGTGCAGCAACTGGCGCAGCAAAAGACCCCCGAAACGCAGCTCTTGCTGAACGAGCGCCTGGCCGACGAGCAGGACCCCGCCGTGCGCAAGGCACTGCAGCGCGCGCTGGCCGAGGTGGCCGACAGCCTGTCCTGGGGCGAGCGCCTGGGCGCGGTCTTCAGCGGCCTGAGCCTGGGCTCGGTGCTGCTGCTGGCGGCCCTGGGCCTGGCCATCACCTACGGGCTGATGGGCGTGATCAACATGGCGCATGGCGAGCTGATCATGATCGGCGCCTACGCGACCTACCTGGTGCAGGTGCTGTTCCAGCGCTGGCTGCCTGCAGGCCTGTTCGGCTGGTACCTGGTCGTGGCCGTGCCCGTGGCCTTCGCGGCCGC
>JASLFM010000313.1 GCA_030150585.1 Acidovorax sp. | reverse complement strand
TGTTCGCGCGCGTGGCGCGCGAATGCTTCACGCAGCAGCGCGATGCGATGACGGTGCCGGGCAGGCCATGAGGCGCAGCCGCGCACAGGCCCAGTTCATGCGCAAGAAACGGAGTGAACGCATCGTGCGGCTTCGCGACACTGCGGTGGCCCTCCCTACAGGAACACCATGCGGCCCACACCCTCGCTTCCTCACGCATTCACCCGACTGGCCTGGTCGAACCTGGCCGCGCAATCCGCCGAACAGCTGAGCCTGGCCATAGCCCCTCTCGTCGCCGTGCTGGCGCTGGAGGCCGGCGCCGCGGAGATCGGCATGCTCGCCGCCATGCAGACCCTGCCGTTCCTGCTGCTGTCGCTGCCGCTGGGCGTGCTAGCCGACCGGGTACCGCGGCGGCGCCTGATGCTCTGGGGCGAAGGGCTGCGCCTGCTGGCGCTGCTCGCCCTGCTCGCGGCGTGGCTGACCTCCACGCTGAGCATCGGCTGGCTGGCCGCCCTGGGCTTCCTGGGGGCCATCGGCACGGTGGGCTTCAGTGTGGCGGCGCCGGGCCTTGTCGCGTCGCTGGCGCCGCGCGAATCGCTGGCGCAGGCCAACGCCCGGCTGGAGCTGGCCCGCAGTGCCGCCTTCGCAGCGGGCCCGGCGGTGGCCGGGGCGCTCGTGTCTTGGGCCGGTGCGTCCGCCGCGTTCGTCCTGGCGTCCATGCTGTCGGCGGCCGCCATCGGCCAATTCTGTTGAAAAACTCGCCTTGAAAGGCAGACTGGGCTCACTGGTTCAGCACCAGCGAGCGTCGCGATGAGTGTTGGGCATTGAGATCAGGAAGGGGTTGCCCCCTTCCTGATCATCAAGTCCCTTGCGTTGCCGGACCTTCCCCGGCGGGCATCAACCACTTCGCCATCCGCCGTAGGTTCTGGGCTGTGGCCGCCATCAGGAACTCATCGCGTGCTCCGCTGAGGCCACGCAGTCTCAGACGATCAAGCTTCAGGATGCGTTTGAGATGGGCGAACAGCATCTCCACCTTCTTTCGATCGCGCCGGGACTGCAGGTACTCTGGTGTCTGGGCAATGGAGCGTGCCACGTCACGCGCATCCTCGTGAATGCTGCGGGCGATCTTGCGGTGGGGCGTGTTGGGGCAACAGCGCTCCTTGAGTGAACATGCCGCGCAGTCCATTTGGCTGGCCCGATAGATGACAGTATCGGCTTTGGTGATGTGGGTACGCGGATTCTTGAACTGGCGCCACTCGCTGCGCAGCGGGTGACCTTCGGGGCAGGTGTATTCGTTACGATCGGCGCTCCATTCAAAGTCGCTGATCGTCAGACTGCCATCCTTGCGGCCGGTCTTGTCCCACACTGGCACGTGCGGCGCGATTCTCTTGTCCTCGACCATCCACGCGAGCATCGGCGCTGTGCCGTAGGCCGTATCTCCGACCAGGCGGCGTGGTTTGAGCTGGAATCGCTGCTCCACACGGTTGATCATCGTACGGGTGGAGTCGACTTCTTGCGTCCGGTGCGCTGGCGTGGCCTCCACATCCACGATGATGCCTGCGGCCAAGTCAATCAGGTAGTTGGTCGAGTAGGCATAGAACGCAGGACCACCCGGTGCTGCAGTCCAGCGCGCAGCCGGATCGGTCAGGGAGATGTTCTTGGGCGGAACGCCCGGCTCCGAGCGCTCCACAGGCGAATCGTCTGCCACGGGGTTGTTCTCTTCAAGTCCAGCCAGGTACTCGCGAACCGCACGGCTGCATCCATTGCCCTGGCGCCAATCGATCTCTTCGCCGGAAACACCTCGTGCCCGGTTGGCATCGGCTTTGATGACGCTGGCGTCAATAGCGAAGCCTTCGCCGCGCACCAGTCCTTCAACCATGCAGCGGCGCAGCACCATCTCGAAGACAAAACGGAAAGCATCGCTCTGACGAAACCGGCCATGGCGGTTCTTGGAGAAGGTAGAGTGATCAGGCACCCGGTCTTCGAGGCCCAAGCGGCAGAACCAGCGATAGGCCAGATTCAGATGAACCTCCTCGCACAACCGGCGCTCGGAGCGGATGCCGAAGCAATAGCCCACGAGCAGCATGCGGATCATGAGCTCGGGGTCGATGGAGGGGCGGCCCGTGTGGCTGTAGAACGGGGCCAGATGCTGGCGCAGTTCGCCCAGATCCAGGAACCGATCCACACCCCGCAGCAGGTGGTCACGCGGAATGTGATCGGCCAAGTTGAATGCGTAGAAGAGCTGATCCTGGCTTGCCTTCTGTCCCATCATGGTGTGCACCTCCGTCAGTGACAAAGGACTACCAACTGCTGATCAGGTTCCTGGACCAAGGGGAGTTTTTCAACACAATAGGCCTGCTGCTGCGCGTGGCCGTGCCCGTGGCAGCGCCACCCGCAGCGCGGCGGCATGTGCTGCGCGAGGTAGCCGATGGCGCGGCCTTCGTCTGGCGCGATGCGCTGTTGCGCCCCATCCTGGTGACGGGCGTGGTCTTCAATTTGTCGTGGTTTGTGCTGCAAGCCGCATATGTGCCCTATGCCATCCGCCACCTGGGGCTGGACGCGGCGGCCGTGGGCACCACGCTGGCCTTGTATGGCGCAGGCATGCTGGCCGGGGCGTTGGCAACAGCGCATGTCGTCGCCCGGCTGCCGCTGGGCCGGGCCATCCAGGTGGGCCCGGTGGCCGGCGTGCTGGCCGCGGCCACCCTGGCCTGCACACTGAGCGTGCCCAGCGCCTGGCTGGCGGGCCTATGCTTCTTTCTGCTGGGCGCGGGGCCCATGGTGTGGACGATCACGACGACCACGCTGCGCC
>JASLFM010000304.1 GCA_030150585.1 Acidovorax sp. | reverse complement strand
ACCGAATGCCTCGGCGACGTGATCGGCGACCTGCACCGTCGCCGCGGCCAGGTGCGCGGGCATGGGCTGCGCGGCACCGCCACGGTGGTCGATGCGCAGGTGCCGCTGAAGGAGATGTTCGGCTACATCAGCACGCTGCGCACGCTTTCATCGGGCCGCGCGCAGTACACGATGCAGTTCGACGGCTACCAGGTGGCGCCGCAGGCTGTGGCAGCGTTGGTTGCGGCGTGAGTGGAGGGGTGCGGCGCAGCGCAGGTTCAGAGGTGACCAGCCGGCTTTGCTACTCTGGCCCATGGCTCACTGCCGAACCATTGGCTCAGGTACTCGATGCTGGCATGAGGCGGCGCTCTGCGTGAAGCGAGGCATCTGGATGCGTGCCGCCTTTCCTGCTGGCGCCCCTGCACCCGGCCCGCTGGTCCTTTTTCCAGCGGTTTCTCTGATCCGCTTGCTGAGACACACCTTTCGCAGCAGATGCAAGGAAAATGTAGCTTCCCATCAAGTGCTCGAAAGGCTCCAATCCCATGCAAGCATTGCGAGGCGTGACGTGGCTGCTGGTATTGCAGCTCGCCGGAGAGGCCCTGGCGCACCTGCTCAAACTGCCGTTCCCGGGCCCGGTCGTCGGCATGCTGCTGCTGGTGGCGGCGCTGGCCTTTCCGCTGGTTCGCGAGCCGGTGCATGTTGCGGCGGGTTTTCTGCTGTCGCATCTGTCGCTGCTGTTCGTGCCCGTGGGGGTGGGTGTCATCACCCACCTTGACCTGCTGAGGGACTACGGGCTCAAGCTGATGCTGGTCATCGCGCTGTCTACCTGGGCCGGCATGGCCGTCACGGTGCTGTTGGTGCGTGCGCTGATGCGCGGGCAGTTCACCGCCAAGGAGGAGGGGGCGACCGATGCCTGATTTCGTCCAGCTCTGGGTCTACCTCTCGTCAGCGCCGCTGTTCGGGCTGACGGCCACGCTGGTGGTCTACGTGCTGGCGCAGGCGCTGTACGTGCGCTCCGGCCAGGCGCCATGGGCCAATCCGGTGCTGTGGTCGGTGGTGGTCCTGGGATCGGCATTGATGGTTACGCACGTTCCATACCCCACATATTTCGCCGGCGCGCAGTTCATCCACTTCCTGCTGGGGCCCGCGGTCGTCGCGCTCGGGTTTCCGCTGTGGGAGCGGCGCGCCGAGCTGCAGCGCAGCTGGGGGCGTTTTCTGGTGGCTGCGCTGGCAGGGGGTGCCGTGGCCGCCATCGTCTCCGTGGGCCTGGGCTGGGCTGTGGGCCTGCCGCCCGAGGTCTTGCGCTCCTTGGCCCCCAAGTCCGTGACGGCGCCGGTGGCTATGGGCGTGGCGGAGAAGATCGGCGGCGTTCCTGCATTGGCGGCCGTGTTCGCTGTATTGACTGGCTTGGTTGGTGCCTTGTCCGCCCGCTCGTTGTTCCGGATTCTGGGCATTGGCACGAGCGACGTGGACTGGGTCGCCCGCGGTTTCGGGCTGGGCACGGTGTCGCATGGCATAGGTGCTGCACGGGCGCTGCAGGTGAATGCGGATGCCGGTGCCTACGC
The DNA here is from genome assembly GCA_030150585.1 of Acidovorax sp. Lineage (GTDB taxonomy): Bacteria > Pseudomonadota > Gammaproteobacteria > Burkholderiales > Burkholderiaceae_C > JASLFM01. Next base: position 1,684 of record JASLFM010000304.1, on the reverse strand, counting down.
AGGCCTGGCGCTGAGCTTGCAGGTGCTGCTGGCCGCTCTGTTGATGCCGTTGGCTGCGCGTTGGTTCTCTTAGCGGTCCACGCCTGGCGCAGCCTTTCGGCCTTCCCGATCATGGCGTGGCGCGTGCGAGGTCCTCGTCCAACTGGTTCGGAGAGGGCATGTCCACCTTCGTCAGCGTGCAGCGGCCGGTGTGGTCAGTGGGATGGGCCCTTGAAACTCAAAGCCGTGCCAACTGGCGACGCAGCGCAGCCACTTCTTCCATCAAGTCGACGGTGAGCGCGGCCAATTGCGGGTCGGCGTCAAAGCTGTGTTCCAGGTCGGCAATGCGGCGGGCGCGCAGCAAGGTAGCGCTGGCAAAGCGCCACTCGGTGGCGGCGTGGCCGCCCGAGGGGCGCAGCACGCCGGCCTCGACGTGGGTGAGCACCCATTCGGGCGCCCGGCGCACGCCGCGGGCCAGTTGTTCGAGCGAAAGCGCTGCATCGTCCAGCAATTCAGTCAATTCGGCAGGCACGCGGGTGGGGGTGTTGGCGATCATGGTCGGGGCTCCACGGATAGGGGTCAGCGCGGATCGAAGCCGGGGTATGCGGCAGCCAGAGCGCTCCAGGCGGCCTTCTGGGCATCGGTGATGGCGCCGGGCACGGCAATGTCCAGTTCCAGGTACAAATCGCCCGGGCCACTGGCAGAGGGAATGCCCCGCCCCTTCAGGCGCAATTTGCGCCCATTGCCTGAGCCGGCGGGTACGGTGACCTCGACCACCCCACCGTCAGGCGTCACGACGTGCACGCCACCGCCGAGCGAAGCCTCCCAAGGGGTGACGCGCAGTTTCTGCGTGACGTCGCGCCCATCGATGTGCCACCGTGTGTCGGGGCGGAAATGCACTTCGAGGAACAGATCGCCCGCCGGACCGCCGCCGAAGCCCGGGCTACCGTGGCCCGCCAGGCGGATGAGCTGGCCCTCCTTCACGCCCCTCGGAATCTTGACCTGCAGCGTGCGCTCTTCGGGCACCGGGTGTCCTTGCGCGTCGAGCCGTACGCCGTGCAGGGCAATGGCGCGCTCGGCACCTCGGTAGGCGTCGATCAGCTCCAACTCGATGCGGGCGTGACGGTCCTCGCCGCGCATCTGGCCTGTGCCGTGGCCGTGGCTGCGGCCCGCCCGGGCTCGGGCAGCACGTCCAAAGAGCTGCTCAAAGAAATCGCTGTGCCCGCCCGCGTCGCCGCCGAACTGGCCGTGGAAAGCCTGGCGGAAAGCCTCGGCATCCTCGCTGCTGCCGGAAAACTCGAAACCCTCGTTCCAGCCTGGAGGCGGGCGTACGTCGTCACCGGGGCGCGCACCTGCCGCCCAGCTCTGCGCGCCAACGCTGTCGTAGGCTGCCCGCTTCTCGGGATCGGACAGCACGGTGTTGGCCTCGTTCACCTCCGCCATGCGCGCTGCAGCGTCAGGCTCCTTGCTCACGTCGGGGTGGTATTTGCGGGCCAGCTTGCGGTAGGCCTTCTTGACGTCGTCGGCGCTGGCCGACTTGTCCACGCCCAGGATTTGGTAGTAGTCCTTGAATTCCATGGAGGTGCTGCCTTGGTGAGCTGCGGGGGATCGCTCTCACATGGGGGTGGCCCCGCGCATTGCAATTACTGTAACGCGCCTTGGCCACCAGCAGGTGCCGGGATGGGCCGTCGGACAAAGGCAGGAC
>JASLFM010000289.1 GCA_030150585.1 Acidovorax sp. | reverse complement strand
TTTTTCGTTCACCGCACAAGGAGGCTCCATGGACCCCGACCCTAGTTGGCGCCCCAGCGCGCCCCGCCCGTCAACCACCCCGAATCCGTTTTTGAATCCGGCACTGCCTCGGAGGCCCCTGCACGCCTGAATGCGTGAGGCTTCTCCCGGGGCAGTGGCCACCCCGAGGAGAAGCCCATGCTGTTTCTGTTCCAGCGCCCCCACGACCACCTGCAGCGCGCGGTGCGCGCCGCCGTCGCCGCCCACCGCGCAGCCACCCTGCGCCAATTGCTCACCGTCCACGGCGACAAGGCCTTTGCCCAGGCGCTGGGCGATCTGTCCGGCCGCGTCATCGCCGATGCGCTGTCCATGCTGCCCGAGCCCGGGCGCAGCCGCGTTCTGCAATACCTGCCCCGCGAGGCCCGCGCGCGCTACCAAGACGTGGGCGGCCTGCAGGGCGGCACCGCGGCATCCCCGCTGCTGCGCAGGTCGGCCCTGAGCCTGCTGGCCTGGAGGCATTCGGCATGATGCCGCGCCCCTCCTCCCGCGCAGCCCGCCCCGCCGTGCCAGCCAGGGCCATGACAGAGGAACCAGCCGGCGTGATAGTCATCCATACCGAGGGGGTATCGCCATGAACATCCTGCAAGAATTCTTTGCACGCTTCCTGCAGACCCGGCATGTCACGCGGCATTTCAGCCGCCGCCTGCTGCTGGAGACCTTCGCGCCCAAGGGAGCGGCGCTCCAGGCCCCGCCAGCGCTGGCGTCGCGCGAGCTGCAGCACGCAGCCAGCGACGACATCCCCGGCGTGCTGGTGCGCCTGGGCTCGCACGAGGAGGGGCTGAGCGACGCCGAGGCCGAGGCCGCGCTGCACCGCTTCGGCCCCAACGAGGTGGAGCACGAGAAGCCCCTGCCCGCCTGGCTGCACCTGTGGCATTGCTACAAGAACCCGTTCAACCTGCTGCTGACGCTGTTGGCTGCGGTGTCTTACGTGACCGAGGACATCAAGGCCACGGTGGTGATCGGCACCATGGTGGCGCTCTCGACCCTGCTGCGCTTCGTGCAGGAGGGTCGCTCCAACCGCGCCGCCGAACGGCTCAAAGCCTTGGTCAGCAACACCGCCACGGTGATCCGGCGGGGGTTCGACGCCGATACCGCGGGCACGCCCGGATACATCCCCGCGCCCGCACGCCGCCTGGAGGTGCCCATCGACCGGCTCGTGCCGGGCGACCACGTGGTGCTGTCGGCGGGCGACATGATCCCCGCCGACTGCCGCGTGCTGTCGGCCAAGGACCTGTTCGTGGCGCAGGCCGCCATGACGGGCGAGTCGCTGCCCGTGGAGAAGTTCGCCGAGCGCGGCCACGCGGGCGGCGGCGTGCTCGATGCCGCCAACCTCGTCTTCATGGGCACGAACGTGGTCTCGGGCTCGGCGCGCGCCATCGTGGTAGCCACGGGCAACCGCACCTACTTCGGCACGCTGGCCACGCGCGTGACGGCGACGAGCCGCGCACCCACCGCATTCCAGGCCGGTGTCAACAGCGTGAGCTGGCTGCTCATCCGCTTCGCGTTGGTCATGGTGCCGCTGGTGCTGCTGGTCAATGGCTTTACCAAGGGCAACTGGCTCGAAGCCTTCCTGTTCGCGCTGTCGGTGGCCGTGGGGCTCACGCCCGAGATGCTGCCCATGATCGTGACCAGCACGTTGGCCAAGGGCGCCGTGCTGCTGTCGCGCAAGAAGGTCATCGTGAAGCGGCTGGACGCAATCCAGAACTTCGGCGCCATGAACGTGCTGTGTACCGACAAGACGGGCACGCTCACGCAAGACAAGATCGTGCTGGAGCGGCACACCGACATCTTCGGCCAAAGCAGCGAGGAAGTGCTGCAGTTCGCCTACCTCAACAGCCACTACCAGACAGGCCTCAAGAACCTGCTCGACCGCGCAGTGCTGGAGCATGTGGAGCTTCAGACCGAGCTCAAGCTGGCGCAGGACTACCGCAAGGTGGACGAGGTGCCGTTCGACTTCCAGCGCCGGCGCATGTCGGTGGTCGTATCGGAGCGCGATGACCACCACGAGCTCATCTGCAAGGGTGCCGTGGAGGAAATCCTCTCCGCCTGCACGCGCGTGCGCACCGCAACGGCGGCTGGCCCAGCGGACCAGCCGCTCGACGACGCCATGCTGCAGAGGGTGCAGCAGGTCACGCACGGACTCAACCAGGAAGGCCTGCGTGTGGTGGCCGTGGCCATGAAAGAGATCCCGGCATCGCAGACCACCTACTCGGTGGCTGACGAGGCCGATCTGACCCTCATCGGCTACATCGCGTTCCTCGACCCACCGAAAGAATCGAGCGCACCAGCCCTGCGCGCGCTCACCGAGCACGGCGTCACCGTGAAGGTACTCACGGGCGACAACGAGCTGGTAACGGCCGAAGTCTGCCGCCAGGTCGGCCTGCCCGCGGACCACGTGCTGCTGGGCAACCAGGTGGAGCGCATGAGCGATGCGGCGCTGGCCGAGGCCGTGGAGAGCCACCAGGTATTCGCCAAGCTCTCTCCGCTGCACAAGGAGCGCATCGTGCACGCGCTGCGCGGGCGCGGCCACATCGTGGGTTTCATGGGCGACGGCATCAACGACGCGCCTGCGCTGCGCGCGGCCGACATCGGCATCAGCGTGGACAGTGCCGTGGACATCGCCAAGGAAGCGGCGGACATCATCCTGCTCGAGAAGAGCCTCATGGTGCTGGAAGAAGGCGTGGTGGAGGGGCGCAAGACCTTCTGCAACATGCTCAAGTACATCCGCATGACGGCCAGCTCCAACTTCGGCAACGTGTTCTCGGTGCTCGTGGCCAGCGCCTTCCTGCCGTTCCTGCCCATGCTGCCGCTTCAGTTGCTGGTGCAGAACCTGCTGTACGACGTGTCGCAGATCGCGATCCCGTTCGACAACGTGGACGACGAACTCGTGCGCGCGCCGCTGCGCTGGAACCCCGCCGACATCGGCCGCTTCATGGTGTTCTTCGGCCCCATCAGCTCGGTGTTCGACATCACCACCTTCACGGTCATGTGGCACGTGTTCGGCGCCACCACCGAAAGCCAGCAGACCCTGTTCCAGTCGGGCTGGTTCGTCGTGGGCCTGCTCACGCAGACCCTGATCGTGCACATGATCCGCACGCCCAAGCTGCCCTTCATCGAGAGCCGCGCCGCACCGGCGCTGATGGGCATGACGCTCGCGATCATGGCCGTTGGCATCCTGCTGCCCATGGGCCCATTGGCCGAATACGTCAAGTTGCAGGCCTTGCCCACGGCCTTCTGGCCCTGGCTGGCGGCCATCCTCTCGGGCTACGTGGTGCTGACCACGCTGATGAAGCGCTGGTACATGCGCCGCTTCGGGTGGTAACGGCCAAGTCTTACCCAATCGCCGGGCGCAACCCGCCTGGATGCTGCATGCGGCGCTGGCCGACTTGATCAGGCTTCGGGCTTGATCAGACCGCCCTCTGTCCCGGACAGCAGCAGATCCAGCAGCGCCATGCGATGGCGATGGGGCGTGGTCAGTGCGTAGAAATGCTCCTGCAGCTGCGTGGACCGCCCCACACAGACCAGGACCCCGGAGCGCAGTTCATCCTGCACGACCACCTCGGGCAGCAGCGTCAGCCAACCGCTGTCGCGGGCGATCAGGCGCAGCATGGCCATGTCGTCCACCTCGGCGCGCAGCCGCGGGCTTACGCCGGCGCTCAAGCACAGTGCGTCGAATTGCGCA
>JASLFM010000211.1 GCA_030150585.1 Acidovorax sp. | reverse complement strand
TGGCTTGAATGGGGGCAGCGCCAGATGGTGCTGTTCGACCTGGGCGCACGGCGCTTCTACATCTTCGGGCTGGTCCTGTACCCGCAGGACTTCATCTACCTCACGGGCCTGCTCATCATCTCGGCGCTGTCGCTGTTCCTGTTCACGGCCGTGGCGGGGCGGCTGTGGTGCGGCTTCGCCTGCCCGCAGACCGTGTACACCGAGATCTTCATGTGGATCGAGCACAAGGTCGAAGGGGACCGCAGTGCCCGCATGCGCCTGGACAACAGCGGCTGGACCGCCGAAAAAATCTGGAAGAAGACACTCAAGCAAACCCTCTGGGTGGCCGTGGCGCTGTGGACGGGCTTCACCTTCGTGGGCTACTTCGTTCCCATCCGCGAGCTGGGCGGCGAACTGCTGGCCTTGCAGGGCGGCTGGCAAATCTTCTGGGTACTCTTCTACGGCTTCGCGACCTACGGCAACGCGGGCTACATGCGCGAGCAGGTATGCAAGTACATGTGCCCGTACGCGCGCTTTCAGAGCGCGATGTTCGACCGCGACACCCTGATCGTGAGCTACGACCCCGCGCGCGGGGAGCCACGCGGGCCGCGCAACAAAAGCATCGACCACAAGGCCCAGGGCCTGGGCGACTGCATCGACTGCACGCTGTGCGTGCAAGTCTGCCCCACGGGCATCGACATCCGCAACGGCCTGCAGTACGAATGCATCGGCTGCGGGCTGTGCGTGGACGCGTGCAACACCGTCATGGACAAGATGAAATACCCGCGGGGCCTCATCCGCTACGCGACGCAGAACGGCGTGGCCCACCGCTGGAGCCAGATGCAGATGCTGCGGCACGTGCTGCGCCCGCGCGTGCTCATCTACACGGGCGTACTCGCAGCGGTGTGCATCGCCATGCTCGCGAGCCTGGTGGTGCGCACGCCGCTCAAGGTGGACGTGGTGCGCGACCGCGCGGCGCTGTCGCGCATCGTGGCCGGCGGCAGGCTGGAGAACGTGTACCGGCTGCAGATCATGAACGCGACCGAAGCCGTGCAGCGCTACCGCATCGCAGCGCATGGGCTGCAAGGGCTGGAGGTCGCCTCCGACACCGAGGTCGAGATCGAGCCCGCGCAGGCGCGCTGGGTGGCGGTGCGCCTGCAGATACCGTACGGCTCGGTGCCCGCCGGGTCCCATCCGGTGTACTTCGACATCGAGGCGCTGGGCCCGGTGAGCGCCCGTGTGGCGGAGAAGTCGGTCTTCCTCGTGCCCCGCTGACACCCGTAACGCATACCGAAGGAGTTTTCCATGTCCGCCACGTCGCCCGCAGTCCCCGCTCCCGTTCCCGCCAAGCCCTGGTGGAAGTTCGGCCACGTCTGGATGTTGATCGCTGGACCGGCGATCGTTGTCGTGGCAGGCTTCGCCACGCTGTGGCTGGCCATCCGCCAGCCCGATCCCGTCATCGCCGAAGACTACTACCGCCGCGGCGTGGAGATCAACCGCACCCTCTCCCAGCAGCAGGACCAAAGCCTGGTGCCCGCTGTCACGGGTAGAAACCATGCCGTGACACCGGTGCAGGACCAGCCCGGAGCGCGCTAATATGCCCCCAGGCGGCCCTTGGAGGCATGTGGGCCGCTGCAAATCACGGAGACCTTGGTTATGTGGACACAGCGCTTAATGTGGATTGCTTGGCCCGCGTTCTTGATGGCGGGCGTGCTGGAAATGGTGGTCTTCGCCCTCGTGGACCCCGCCGACCTGCACTGGTTCGGCCAGCCGCTGGCCCTGTCCCGCCAGGGGGTCTACACCCTGGCGTTTTTCGTCTTCTGGGCGATCGTCATGGCTTCCAGCGCGCTTACCACCTTGCTGGCCCTGTCGCCGTTCGAACTGAATCGCTGCCCGGTGCCGCCGGACGACCGGCCCGGGGACTGCCGCAAGATTACCGGGGCCTGCCGGTAGGCTGGGCTGCTCCAGCGGGCCTTAGTGGCAGGCCTGCTGGTTGTTCACGAGGCGCTTGAGTGCGCTCGTATCGAGGATTTTGACGTGGCGCTGCTTGACCTCGACGATGCCTTCCTCGACGAACTTGGAGAACGTGCGGCTCACGGTTTCGAGTTTGAGACCCAGATAGCTTCCGATCTCCTCACGCGTCATGCGCAACACCAGCTCCGACTGTGAGAAGCCGCGCGCATGCAGCCGCTGCACGAGGTTGAGCAGGAAGGCGGCCAGGCGCTCTTCAGCGCGCATGCTGCCCAGCAGCAGCATCACGCCGTGCTCGCGCACGATCTCGCGGCTCATGATCTTGTGCACATGGTGCTGCAGCGCATTGACCTCACGAGAAAGCTCCTCCAGGCGCTCGAAGGGCATCACGCAGACCTCGGCATCTTCCAGCGCCACGGCATCGCAGGTGTGGTGGTCGTTCACGATGCCGTCCAGGCCGATGATCTCGCCCGCCATCTGGAAGCCCGTCACCTGGTCGCGCCCGTCTTCGGTTGCTACACAGGTCTTGAAGAAGCCCGTGCGGATGGCATAGAGCGAGGTGAATTCCTCACCGTTGCGGAACAGCGTGCCGCCGCGCTTGATCTTGCGGCGCGTTGCCACGATTTCGTCGATGCGCTGCAACTGCTGGTCGTTCAGGCCCAGGGGCATGCAGAGTTCACGCAGGTTGCAGTTGGAGCAAGCAACTTTGATGGTGGTTTGCAGATTCATGGCGGCGAGGACCTGTTCGTGGTCCCTGGCGTGTCGTTCCTGTTGGAGGGTTCAGGGATTGTCGACGTGCCCGGGAGTGGCTGATATCTGTCAAATTGTCCCAGGGATGCCGGCGGCATCCATTGACCAAGGTCAAGGACGGCTGCCTCAGGGTAGGGCACATTAGCTTTGCACGCAAGGAAATTCCCTCATGACCGTCGTTACCCCTGAACTGCTGCGCCGCTTCGACGTGCCCGGTCCCCGTTATACCTCCTACCCTACCGCGGACCGCTTCGTGGAAGCTTTCGGCCAGGAGGATTATGTTCTGGCACTGCAGCAGCGCAGGCTGGGAACCTCGGCCAAGGCACTACCGCTGTCGCTGTATGTGCACATCCCGTTCTGCGAGTCGCTGTGCTATTACTGCGCGTGCAACAAGATCATCACCAAGCACCATGACCGCGCCGATGTGTACCTGCGTTACCTGAGCCGCGAGATCGACCTGCACACGGCGCACTGCGGCCAGGGGCAGGTGGTGAGCCAGCTGCACCTGGGGGGAGGCACGCCCACTTTCCTATCGGACGATGGTCTGCGAGAGCTCATGGCCATGCTGCGGCGCAGCTTCACGCTCGCGCCGGGTGGCGAGTACTCGATCGAGGTCGACCCCCGCACTGTGACGGCCGACCGCCTCGCGGTACTGGCCGAGCTTGGCTTCAACCGCCTGAGTTTTGGCGTGCAGGACTTCGACCCTGAGGTTCAGAAGGCCGTGCACCGCATCCAGCCTGCGCAGCAGGTGTTCGATCTCGTTGCATCTGCGCGCGCGCTGGGTTTCGATTCGGTGAACGTTGACCTGATCTACGGCCTGCCGCGCCAAACCCCTGAGTCGTTCGACCGAACGCTCGCCCAGGTGGCCGAGTTGCGGCCTGACCGCATCGCCCTGTACGCCTACGCCCACCTGCCCGAGCGTTTCAAGCCCCAGCGGCGCATCATCTCGGCCGAGCTGCCCGGCGCATCGGCCAAGGTGGCCATGCTGGCGCGCTCGCTCGACGCGTTCATGGGCGCGGGCTATGTCTACGTGGGCATGGACCACTTTGCACTCCCCGAGGATGCGCTCGCGGTGGCCAAGCGCCAGGGGCGCCTGCATCGCAACTTCCAGGGCTACAGCACCCAGCCCGATTGCGACCTCATTGCCCTGGGCGTGTCCGCCATCGGGCGCGTGGGTGCTACGTACAGCCAGAATGCCAAGACGCTGGACGAGTACTACGACTTTATCGACCAGGGCCGCCTGCCCATCGTGCGCGGGTTGGCGCTCACGCGTGACGACCTCGTGCGGCGCGCTGTGATCATGGCCCTCATGTGCCAGGGGGAGGCCCTGTTTGAGCCCCTGGAGCAGGCGTGGCTCATCGACTTCCGCCGCTACTTCGCGCCCGAGCTCGAGCTGCTGCACGACATGGAGGGCCAGGGGCTCGTGCGTGTGAGCGAGGAGGGCATTGAGGTCACGCCGCTGGGCTGGTATTTTGTGCGCGGCGTGGCCATGGTGTTTGACCGCTACCTGCAGGCGGACCGCAACCGCGCGCGGTTTTCGCGCATCATCTAACCACCATGGGTTTTGCCTTTGCCTGGACCGCGTTGCTCATGGGGCTCGCGGGCGGGCCCCATTGCCTGGCCATGTGCGCTGCGCCGTGCAGCGCCATTGCCTCCGCGAAAGCCACGCAGCCGGTGCATTGGGCGCCCCGGGCTTCCCGCCGGTGGAGCCGCCTGGCGCTGTTCCATGGCGGGCGCCTGCTGGGCTATGCGCTGGCGGGCGGCCTCGCGGCCTTCGCGATGGAAAGCCTGGCCTGGGTCACGCAGCAGACCTGGTCGCTGCGCCCAGTCTGGACGCTCACCCACGTTGCAGTCCTCGCCTGGGGGCTCATGATGATGGCGCAGGCGCGCCAGCCCGCCTGGGTGGAAAGCGCGGGCCGCTCAGTCTGGCGCCGTGTACAGCCCATGGTCGCAGCGCCGGGTGGCGTGTTCGCTGCAGGCGCCCTCTGGGCT
>JASLFM010000201.1 GCA_030150585.1 Acidovorax sp. | reverse complement strand
CGAGATCAAGAATGGCAAGAAGGGGGTCAGCGTGGCCTACACCAACGCCAAGGGCGAGGCACAGACGCTGGACGTGGACAAGCTCATCGTTTCCATCGGCCGCGTGCCCAACACCATCGGCCTGAACGCCGAGGCCGTGGGCCTGCAGCTCGATGAGCGCGGCGCCATCGTGGTTGACGGCGACTGCAAGACCAACCTGCCTGGCGTGTGGGCGGTGGGCGACGTGGTGCGCGGCCCCATGCTCGCGCACAAGGCCGAGGAAGAGGGCGTGGCCGTGGCCGAGCGCATCGCGGGCCAGCACGGGCACGTGAATTTCAACACCATCCCCTGGGTCATCTACACCAGCCCCGAGATTGCCTGGGTGGGCCGCACGGAGCAGCAGCTCAAGGCCGACGGCGTGAAGTACAAGGCCGGCAGCTTCCCGTTCCTTGCCAATGGCCGCGCGCGCGCGCTGGGCGACACCACGGGCATGGTCAAGTTCCTGGCCGATGCGGCCACGGACGAGATCCTGGGCGTGCACATCGTGGGTCCTATGGCATCCGAGCTGATCTCCGAGGCCGTGGTGGCCATGGAGTTCAAGGCCAGCGCCGAAGACATCGCACGCATTTGCCACGCGCACCCCTCGCTGTCGGAGGCCACGAAGGAAGCGGCCCTGGCCGTGGACAAGCGCACGCTGAACTTCTGATTCTCTTGCGTCAAATCGGCTGCCGGTGCTTGTAATTCGGGCGCTGGCAGCTATTGAACCAATAGCATCAGAAATCTGCATGACCGTATCCGTCCGACAGGCCTACGAGGCCGAGCTTGCGCTCAAGGGCTACCAGAGCGACCCCGCGCAACTGCGCGCCGTTGCAGCCCTGCAGCGCTGTGCCGACGAATGGGCCGCCTACAAGGCACGGCGCTCCAACGCGCTCAAGAAGCTCATCCACCACCCCGAGATTCCCAAGGGCGTGTACATGTACGGCGGCGTGGGGCGCGGCAAGAGCTTCCTCATGGACTGCTTCTTCAACGCCGTACCCTTGAGGCGCAAGGTGCGCCTGCACTTCCACGAGTTCATGCGCGAGGTGCACCGTGAGTTGGCCATCCTGCAGGGCACGGTCAATCCGCTCGATGTGCTGGGCGCGCGCATCGCCAAGCGCTACAAGCTCATTTGCTTCGATGAGTTCCATGTCGCGGACATCACGGACGCGATGATCCTGCACCGCCTGCTGACGGCACTGTTCGATAACGGCGTGGGCTTCGTCACCACATCGAACTTCGAGCCCGACGGGCTGTACCCCGGCGGGCTGCACCGTGACCGCATCCTGCCCGCCATTGCGCTGCTCAACGAGCGCATGGAAGTCGTGAACGTGGACAACGGCACCGACTACCGGCGCCGCACGCTCGAGCACGTGCAGCTCTACCACACGCCACTGGGTTCCGAAGCCGACGCGGCCATGGAACAGGCTTTCGACCAGCTCGCCGAAGCGCGCGACGAGGACCCGGTGCTGCACATCGAGGCGCGCGAGATCCGTGCGCGCCGGCGCGCGGGTGGCGTGGTCTGGTTCGACTTCCGCGAGCTCTGCGGCGGCCCGCGCTCGCAGAACGACTATCTGGAGATCGCAAGCCAGTTCCACACCGTGCTGCTCTCGGGCGTGCCCTACATGCCGGTCAATATGGCCTCTCCCGCGCGGCGCTTTACCTGGCTGGTGGATGTGCTCTACGATCGGCGCGTGAAACTCATCGTCTCCGCCGCCGTCCCGCCCGAGCAGCTCTACACCGAGGGGCCTCTGGCCCATGAATTCCCGCGCACCGTCTCGCGCCTCAACGAGATGCAGTCCAGGGAATTCCTGGCGCTGGAGCGGCGCGTGGTCGATACGGGGCTGACCTGATGAAGCGCTTCGGGCTCGCCTGTCGGGCCGCTGCCCTGCTGCTCGCAGTAGCGGCGGCGCCCGCCGCCATGGCCCAGGCCGAGGGTGGGACCGACCCTGCTGTCCAGGCCCAGCGCGATGCAGCCCGTGCACGCATCCAGCGCGAGCGCGAGACCCTCGACCAGCAGCGGCGCCGCGAAGAGAAGGCGTGCTACCAGCGCTTCGCGGTGGAGGACTGCCTGTCCGGAGTGCGCGCCAAGGCCCGCGAGGTACAGACGCGTCTGCGCCACGAGGAGCAGGAGATCAACGACGCCGAGCGCCGCGAAAAGACGGCGCAGCGCCTGCGCAGTATCGACCAGAAGCAGCGCGATGCCCAGGATGCCGCCGACAATGCCGTGACCCGCACGCCCGCCCCGAGCGTGTCGGCCTCGGAACGCGCGCAGCGCGCGAGCGAAGCGCGCGAGCGCGCCGAACGCCAAAAGTCCAATGAACAGGCCCGCGCCGCAGAGAACGCGGCCCGCGCGGCCGCGGCGCCGTCGCGCGAGGCCGAGGCCCGCGAGCGCTTCAGTGACAAGCAGAAGGAAGCCCAGGAGCGCCGCGAGAAGCACCGCCAGTCGCAGGCCGAAGCCGAGGCCGCGGGGCGCAAGCCGCCCGCCAGCCTGCCCACGCCTTGAAGGTTCACACCGGCAGGAGGCGGGCTGGTGTCTTTTCCTCGACCAGGGACTCGATCTTTACGATCACGAGCGAGAGGTTGTCTCCGCCCCCCCGGGCGCGGGCGCGCGCCTTGTCGATCAGGAATTCGGTGGCCTCGCGCGGCGACAGCGCGTCGATGACCGAGGCCAGCTCGTTGGGCGAGAAGTAGTGCCACACGCCATCGCTGCAGGCCATGATGACGTCGCCGGGCTGCAGCTGGTTGATCAGGTGCGGAGCGACGGGCGGATCGCTCTCCGCGCCCAGGCAGCCCACCAGGATGTTGGAGTGCGGGTGCACGTTGGCCTCGGCCTCGGTGATCTCACCGCGGTCCACCAGGGCCTGCACGTAGGAATGGTCCAGTGTGCGGTGCACAAGGCGCCCGCCCTGGAAATGGTAGATGCGCGAATCGCCCGCATGCACCCAGTGGCAGTCGCCGCGCGGGTTGATGAGGAAGGCCGCCACGGTGCTGTGGGGCTCCTGCTCGGCCGAGATGGCCGTGAGGCGGATCACGATGTGCGCCTCGTCCACAAGGTTTTTGAGCAGGGCGGCCGCGTCATCGGTGTCGGGCGAGTAGCGGTCGAACAGCTGGCGCGCTGTCATCATCACCTGGTCGGACGCCTTGCGCCCACCGCTGCGCCCTCCCATGCCATCCGCCACCACGCCCAGCACGCAGCCGTTGTAACGCGGATGCGACAGCAGGGCCACCTGGTCCTGTTGGTACTCGCGGTCACCCTTGTGGATGCCGGTGGACGCGATAAGGCGGAATGGTTTGCTCATGCTGCGATTGTGGCAGTAGGCGAAACTATTATCGGATGCGCTGTGGCATTTTCGCCATGTGTTTCCCGTCCATCGTAACGTGTCCGATTTCCTCGCCGCCGTAGAGCAGACTTTTGCGCCCCAGGGTTCGCTGGCCCAGGCAGACGCGCATTTTCGTCCGCGCGCGGGCCAGACAGCCATGGCCCTGGCCGTGGCGCGCACCATCGCCGACGGCGGCGTGCTCGTGGCCGAGGCGGGCACGGGCGTCGGAAAGACCTATGCCTACCTCGTGCCAGCCCTGCTCAGCGGTGAACGTGTGCTCGTGTCCACTGCCACCAAGGCGTTGCAGGACCAGCTTTTTGCGCGCGACCTGCCGCGCCTGCTCGGCGCCCTGGGCGTGCCGCTGCGGGCTGCTTTGCTCAAGGGCCGTGCCAGCTACCTGTGCCTGCACCGCATGGAGCGTGCCCGCCAGGGCGGGCCCGGCGCGGCGCACGATCCGCAAGTGCTGCGCGCGCTCGCCCGTGTGGAGGACTGGGCGCGCGGCACACGCAGCGGTGACCTGGCCGAGCTGCCGGGGCTGGACGAGCGTTCCCCCGTGGTGCCGCTCGTCACCTCCACGCGCGAGAACTGCCTGGGTTCGGCCTGCCCGCGCTGGTCGGCCTGCCATGTGAACCAGGCGCGCGCGCAGGCGCTGGCGGCCGATGTGGTGGTCGTGAACCACCACCTGTTCTTTGCCGACCTGGCCGTGCGCGAATCGGGCATGGCTGAACTGCTGCCCTCGGTGCGCGTGGCGGTGTTCGACGAGGCCCACCAGCTCAACGAGACCGGCGTGCAGTTCCTCGGTGCCCAGACCGGCACGGGTGCGTTGCTGGCCTACGCCCGTGACGTGCTCGCCACGGGGCTTGACGCAGCCCGGGGATTCGCGGACTGGCTGATCCTGGCGGGCCAGCTGGAGCGCGCCACGCGCGATCTGCGCTTGGCGGTGGGGCACCCCGCGGATGGCCGCATTGCCTGGACGGCGCAGGTGCCCGAAGGCGTGCCCGCCGATGGCTGGTGTGCGGCCATGCGCGGCGCGGCGCAGGCTTGCCGGGCCGTGGTGGCGGCGCTGGGCACGGTGCGCGAGATATCCCCCGAGCTGAACCGATTGCACGAACGTGGTGCCGAGCTCATGGAGCGCATGGCGCGGTTTGCGGCGCCCTGCGGGCCCGACGCGGTGCGCTGGCTTGACGTGGGCGCGGGGACGGGAGCGCACTTGCGCTTTGTCGAATCGCCTCTCGACATCGCCGAGACGGTGCGCACGCGCCTGCTGCATGCCGAGGGCCGCAAGGCCTGGATCTTCACCTCCGCCACGCTGGGCGACGATGCGGCGCTGCGCTGGTTCACCGAGCCCTGCGGGCTGGAGCAGGCCGAGATCCTGCGCGTGGACAGCCCGTTCGACTATGCGCGGCAGTCGGCGCTCTACGTGCCGCGCGACATGCCGGCGCCGGCGAGCCCGGCCCACAGCCCCGCGGTCGCCGCGCTGGCGGGCGATGCGGCCGTGCAGCTGGGCGGGCGCACCCTGGTGCTGACCACGACGCTCAAGGCGCTGCATGCGATCGGTGCCGCGCTGCGTGAGCGGCTGGCGGGCCGGGGGCTTGAAGTGCTCGTGCAGGGACAGTGGCCCAAGCACCGCCTGCTGGAACATTTCCGCCGCGGTGCGGACGCAGGGCGGCCTGGCTGCGTGCTGGTGGCGTCAGCCAGCTTCTGGGAAGGGGTGGACGTACCGGGCAAGGCGCTGCAACTGGTGGTGATCGACAAGCTGCCGTTTCCGCCGCCGGGCGATCCGCTCGTGGATGCCCGCACGCACCGCCTCGAAGCCGCAGGGCGCAGCGCGTTCCGCGACCATGCCTTGCCCGAGGCGGCCGTGGCCCTCAAGCAGGGAGCGGGGCGGCTCATCCGCCATGAGTCCGACCGGGGCGTGCTCGTGGTGTGCGACCCGCGCCTGTGGACCATGGGCTATGGCAAACGCCTGCTGGCTGCGCTGCCACCGATGCAGCGGCTGGCCTCCCTCGATGCGTTCCGCCGGGCGCTGGCGGCGCTAGCCAGGGACGAAGCGGTAGCCGATCCCCGCCTCAGTGATGAGGTGCTTGGGCATTGAGGGGTTGGCCTCGATCTTCTTGCGCAGGTTCGCCATGTGCACGCGCACGTAGTGCGTGTCCTCCGCATGGCCCGGTCCCCATACCACCTTGAGCAGCTGCTGGTGCGTGATCACGCGGTCGGGCTGGGCGACCAGGTGCGTGAGCAGCTTGTACTCGATGGGCGTGAGGTGCAGCGCCACGCCGCCCCGCTGTACGGAGCGCCGCACGAGGTCCACCTCGATGGGACCGAAGCGCACCACGGGGTCGCCCGCGGGCGTCTGCTGCTGGCTGCGCCGAAGCTGGGCGCGCACGCGGGCCATGAGTTCGCCCGCGCCGAAGGGTTTCAC
>JASLFM010000200.1 GCA_030150585.1 Acidovorax sp. | reverse complement strand
GAGGTGTTCCACGCGCTCAAGAAGATCATCCACGACAAGGGCATGAGCACGGCCGTGGGCGACGAGGGCGGCTTCGCTCCCAGCGTCGAGAACCACGAGGCCGCGATCCAGCTGATCCTGCAAGCCATCGAGGCCGCGGGCTACACCGCGGGCGAACAGATCGTTCTGGGCCTCGATTGCGCGGCCAGCGAGTTCTTCAAGGACGGCAAGTACGTGCTCGAGGGCGAGGGCGGCATCCAGCTCACGGCCCAGCAGTGGACCGACATGCTGGCCACCTGGGTGGACAAGTACCCCATCATCTCCATCGAGGACGGTATGGCCGAGGGCGACTGGGACGGCTGGAAGCTGCTCACCGAGCGCCTGGGCCAGAAGGTGCAGCTGGTGGGCGACGATCTGTTCGTCACCAACACCAAGATCCTCAAGGAAGGCATCGACAAGCGCATCGCCAACTCGATCCTCATCAAGATCAACCAGATCGGCACGCTGACCGAGACCTTCGCCGCCATCGAGATGGCCAAGCGCGCGGGCTACACGGCCGTGATCTCGCACCGCTCGGGCGAGACCGAGGACTCGACGATCTCCGACATCGCCGTCGGCACGAACGCCGGCCAGATCAAGACCGGCTCGCTGAGCCGCTCGGACCGCATCGCCAAGTACAACCAATTGCTGCGCATCGAGGAAGACCTGGGCGACATCGCCCACTACCCTGGCCGCGAAGCGTTCTACAACCTTCGCTAAGCCGCTGTCCGGTCCCTCACCCCCATGGGC
Organism: Acidovorax sp.; assembly: GCA_030150585.1. Taxonomy (GTDB): domain Bacteria; phylum Pseudomonadota; class Gammaproteobacteria; order Burkholderiales; family Burkholderiaceae_C; genus JASLFM01. The sequence continues at coordinate 16,452 of JASLFM010000200.1, read as the reverse complement.
TCCCGCCTCGTCCCGCTGGTGCTGCTGGCCTTGCTGGTGGCCATCCACGCCCAGCTCTGGACGGGGCGCGGCAGCATCCGCCATGTGAATGAGATGCACCAGCGCATCGAGGCGCAGCAGGCGGCCAACGCCCAGGCCCGGCAGGAGAACGAGCGCCTGGCCTCTGAAGTCCAGGACCTCAAAGAGGGCCTGGACATGGTCGAGGAAAAGGCGCGCAGCGAACTCGGCATGGTCAAGCAGGGCGAGATCTACGTGCACGTCACGCCCGCGCGGCGCTGATCCCATGGACGTCGCCCTCTTCGGCGGCGCGGACGCTGCCGCGCTGGCCGCGGCGCTACGGCACTGGCTGGTGCCCAGCGTCCGACTGGCGTGCGACCCCCACCCTGGCCCCCAGGGTGCCCCCGCATTGGCGCTGTTGCTGGGTGAATCGCCAGCCAGCGCGGCTTGGCGCGGCTTGCTCGCAGAAGCCGGGTGGAGCTACCAGGTACTGTATGGCGGCCATGCCGAGCAACTGCTCGACGCTGCCTTGCGCGCCCTGCACGTCGCGCTGCCAGCAGCCCTGCAGGAAGCGCCCGCGCCGCGCGACACAGACAGTCCACTTCGCCTGCGCGCCTGGGCCTGCGAGAAATGCAGCGACCCGCAGTGCGAGCACAAGCTGTTCACCGCATTGCGCGAACGATAAAAAGCCCTCCAGCGCCCGTCCATCAAGCGCCAGAAGCTATCAAAAGGGAAGCAGCGCTATTTCAGATTACCCGACAGGAAGCGCGCCAGCCGCTCACTCTTCGGGTTCGCCATGACCTCGTGCGGATCGCCCTGCTCCTCGATCAGGCCCTGGTGCAGGAAGATGACGTGGTTGGAGACCTCGCGGGCAAAGCCCATTTCGTGCGTGACGACCACCATGGTGCGGCCCTCCTGCGCCAGCACCTGCATCACGCGCAACACCTCGCCCACCAGCTCGGGGTCGAGCGCGCTGGTGGGCTCGTCGAACAGCATCACCTCGGGCTCCACGGCCAGGGCGCGGGCAATGGCCACGCGCTGCTGCTGGCCGCCGCTCATGTGGTTGGGGTAGGCGTCCTCGCGGCCCTCGAGGCCCACCAGGCGCAGGTACTTGCGCGCGCGCTCCACGGCCTCGTCGCGCGGCAGGCCCAGCACGTGCACAGGCGCCTCGGTGATGTTGCCCAGCACGGTTTTGTGCGCCCACAGGTTGAAGTGCTGGAACACCATCGCCAGCTTGGTGCGCAGGCGCTGCAGCTGCTTGGGGTCGGCGGCCTCCAGCGCACCGCCACGGCCGGGGCGCAGCGCCAGTTCTTCGCCCGCGACAAGAATACGGCCTTGCTGCGGCTGCTCCAGCAGGTTGATGCAGCGCAGGAGCGTGCTCTTGCCCGAGCCGGAGCTGCCAATGATGCTGATGACATCGCCCGCATGCGCAGTGAGCGAAACGCCCTTGAGCACCTCGTTCGCGCCGTAGCGTTTGTGGATGTCTTGGACTTGGAGTTTGATCGGCTTGCTCATGATTTGCGAGGTGCCAGGTAGCCCAGGTAGCGGCGTTCCAGCCAGCGGTTGCAGGCAATCAGGCCCATGGTGATGCACAGGTAGATGGCGGCCGCGAACAGGTAGGCCTCGAAGGGCAGGTAGAAGTCGGCATACACGCGGCTGGCCGCGCCCGTGAGGTCGAGCAGCGAGGGCACGGTGCTGGCGAGGCTGGAGCTGTGCAGCATCATCACCACTTCGTTGCCGTAGGCGGGCAGCATGCGGCGGATGGCGCCGGGCAGCACGATGCGGCGCATCAGCAACCACGGCCCCATGCCCATGGCGCGCGCGGCCTCCACCTCGCCCTTGCCCGTCTCGCGGATCGAGCCCGCGAGCATCTCGGCCGTGTAGGCCGCGGTGTTGAGACTGAACGAGAGCAGCGCGCAGAAGAACGGCTCCTTGAAATGCGTCCAGGGCCAGACCGTGTCCCAGCGCGCCTGCACCCATTCCAGTTGCGCGAAGCCGTAATAAATCAGGTACACCTGGATCAGGAGCGGCGTGCCGCGCATGAAGTAGGTGAAAGCCTGCGCGGGCCAGCGCAGCCACCGCCGGCTGCTGACCAGCGCCAGCGCGCACAGCAGCGCCAGCACGGCCCCCACGGCCAGGCTGATGAGCGTGAGCTGCAGCGTGACAATGAGCCCCTGGCCGTACATCGCCAGCGTGTCGGGCTGGAAGATGACTTCCCAGTTCATAGCTGCACCTTGTCCGCCCCCAGGCTGTAGCGCGCGCTCACGCGCCGCAAGACCCACAGCGACAGGGACGTGTAGGCCAAATACAGCCCGGCGGTAAACAGGAAGAAGGCAAAGGGCTCACGCACGGCGGCGCTGGATTGCTTGGCCAGGTAGGTCATGTCGTGCAGGCCGATCAGACTCACCAGCGCCGTGGCCTTGATGAGCACCAGCCAGTTGTTGGTGAAGCTCGGCAGCGCGTAGCGCACCATCTGCGGCAGCGTGATGCGCATGAAGGTCTGCGCCCGCCCCATGCCGAAGGCCCAGGCGGCCTCCATCTGCCCGCGCGGGATCGACAGGATGGCGCCCCGAAAGGTCTCGGTCATGTAGGCGCCGTAGATGAAACCGATGGTCAGCACCCCGGCCACGAAGGGGTCGAGATCGACACCCTCGTCATAGCCCAGGGCTTCGAGCAGGCTGTTGAGGCCGATGGCGCCGCCGTAGAAGACCAGCAGCATCATGAGCAGCTCGGGAATGCCGCGCACCACCGTGGTGTAGAACGTGGCGGCCCACACCAGCGGGCGCCGCCCGGAGAGCTTGGCCGCCGCGCCCGCCAGGCCGATGAGCGTGGCGGCCGCAAGCGACGCCAGCGACACCGCCACCGTGAGCAGCGCGCCGTGCAGGATCGAAAAGTAGTAACCGCTCATGGGAGGGAACAAGGCAGAGCGCCAGGCGCTCCGCCTGCATCACTTGCCGTAGGGATCGAAGTCGAAGTACTTCTTGGCGATCTGGTCGTAGGTGCCGTTCTTGCGGATGGCGTCGATCGCGTCATTAAGCTGCTTCTTCAGCTCGCCCTGGCCCTTGCGCAGGGCGATGCCGATGCCCTCGCCGTAGTACTTGGGCTCATACTGGTCGTGGCCCACATAGCCGTAGTCCTTGCCCTCGGGCTTGCGCAGGAAGCCGCCGTTCACCTCGACCTTGTCGGCCACGGTACCGTCCAGGCGGCCGGCTTGCATGTCCAGGTACACCTGGTCCTGCGACTGGTAGGGCACCACGTTCACGCCCGCGGGCTTGAGTTCGCCCATGGCCCATTTCTCCTGCGTGCTGGCCTTGAGCACGCCGATCTTCATGCCCTTGAGCGACGCCGGGCCGTCGTACTTCACGGTCTTCTTCACCACGATGGCGCTGGGCGTCTTGTAGTAGCGCTTGGTGAAATCCACCACACGCTGGCGCTCCGGCGTGATCGAGAGGGAGCTGACGATGACGTCGAATTTCTTGGCCTGCAGGCCGGCGATGATGCTGTCGAATTCGGACTCGACGAACACGCACTTGCGCTGGAGCTGCGCACACAGCGCATTGGCGATGTCGATGTCAAAACCCACGATCTCGCCCGCAGGGGTCTTGTACTCGAAAGGCTCGTAAGCGGGGTTGGTCCCCACCCGCAGGTCGGCGGCCAGGGCAGAGCCGGCGAAAGTGGCCAAAGCGGCCAGGGCAGCGGCCATCAGCGGTGCACGCATGGAAATTCCTTGGTTCTTGAAACGCGAAAACGCCGCCCGGCGATCCGGGGCGGCAAGACCGCTATTGTGCTTGGTTCTGGGACTGCACAAAAAAACAGCGCACCGCAGGCAAGGGCCTCGGTGCGCTGGGGAGCAACGGGGAATCAGTTGCCGTAGGGATCGAAGTCGAAGTACTTCTTGGCGATGGTGTTGTACGTGCCGTTGCCGCGGATGGTCTTGATTGCAGCGTTGATCTGTTTCTTCAAATCGCCCTGGCCCTTGCGCATGGCGATGCCGATGCCATCGCCGTAGTACTTGGTTTCGTACTGGTCGGGACCCACGTAGCCGTAGTCCTTGCCCTCGGGCTTGCGCAGGAAGCCGCCGTTCACCTCGACCTTGTCGGCCACGGTGCCGTCCAGGCGGCCCGCCTTGATGTCCAGGTACACCTGGTCCTGTGCCTCGTAGGGCACGATGGCGACGCCTGCGGGCTTGAGCTCGCCCATGGCCCACTTCTCCTGCGTGCTGCCCTTGAGCACGCCGATCTTCATGCCCTTGAGCGAGGCCGGGCCGTCGTACTTCACGGTCTTCTTCACCACGATGGCGCTGGGCGTCTTGTAGTAGCGGTCACTGAAGTCCACCACGCGGCGGCGCTCGTCCGTCATCGACATGGAGCTCACGATCACGTCGTACTTCTTGGCCTGCAGGCCGGCGATCATGCTGTCCCACACCTGCTCGACAAACACGCACTTGCGCTGGAGTTGCTCGCACACGGCCTTGGCGATATCCACATCGAAGCCGGTGACCTCGCCGCTCGGCGTCTTGTAGGTGAAAGGCTCGTAGGTCGGATCGACGGCGACGCGCAGGTCGGCGGCCAGCGCCGGACCGGCCACCAGGGCAGCGGCCAGGGCAATCAGGGATTTGCGCATGGAAATTCCTTTGGAAAGCGGAAAAGGCGCTATTGTCCGGTGCCCGCCGCCACCGGGCCTCCGGGGCATCCCTAGCCCGCGCCGCGGCTACTGCACTGCCTGCGTCCCCGGCGGCAGCACGGCCGGACTGGTGAAGATCTGCGCGGCGTCCACCGCGTCGAAGCGGTACTGCTGGCCGCAGTACTCGCACCCCACCTCGATCTGTTCGCGCTCGGCAAGGATCGATTCGATCTCCTGCGTACCCAGGTTGCGCAGCATGCCACTCACGCGCTCGCGGCTGCAGGTGCAGGCAAAGCGCGGGCCGTCCACGCCCTGCTGGGGCGTGAAGCGCAGGAGCCGTTCCTCCCAGAACAGGCGGCGCAGGATGGTGTCCACGTCGAGCGTGAGCAGCTCGTCGCGTGTGAGGCTCGCAGCCAGGTGGGCGATGCGGTTGTAGTCCTCGTTGTGGCCCAGGCGGTCGTTGCCCTGCGCCTCGCTCTCGGTGGCGCCCGCCAGGTTGGCCTCGCCCTTGACGGGCATGCGCTGGATCAGCAGTCCCGCAGCCACCTGGTCGTTGGCGGCCAGCACCAGCGTGGCGTCGAGCTGCTCGGACTGCAGCATGTAGTGCTGCAGCACGTCGGACAACTTGTCGAACTTGCGGCCGCTGGCGTCCTGCAGTGGCACCACGCCTTGGTAGGGCTGCTGGCCGGGCTGGCGGTCCTGCGGGTCGAGCGTGATGGCGCAGCGGCCCGCGCCACCCAGGTTCACCATCCCAGCCAGGCGCGCACCGGGCTCCACGCCGCCACTCACCGTGGCGGTAGCACGCAGGCCCAGATCGGACTGCACCTCGGCGACGGCCAGCTTGACCGGGCCGTCGCCGAAGACCTGCAGCACCAGCGCGCCGTTGAACTTGATGTTCGACTGCATGAGCACGGCCGCAGCCGCCATCTCGCCCAGCAGCTCGCTCACGGCAGGCGCATAGGCCCCGGTGTCGGTGTTGCCGGCACGGCGGCGCAGGACCTCGGTCCACGCATCGGTCAAGCGCACGACCATGCCGCGCACGGGCAGGCCATCGAAAAGGAATTTGTGAAGCTCGGACACTCTGTTCTTAGTCTGCAATCTTGCGCAGGCCGGCCTGGAAGCGGCGCGCGTTGTCAATGTAGTGCTGCGCGCTCTGGCGCAGCCCCTCGATCTGCTCGGGCGTGAGCTGGCGCACCGCCTTGGCGGGACTGCCGAGGATCATGGAGCCATCGGGGAACTCCTTGCCCTCGGTCACCAGCGCGCCGGCGCCCACAAGGCAGTTCTTGCCGATCTTCGCGCCGTTGAGCACGATGGCACCGATGCCGATGAGCGATTCGTCGCCGATGGTGCAGCCGTGCAGCATGACCTGGTGGCCCACGGTGACGCGGTTGCCGATCACCAGCGGCATGCCGATGTCGGCATGCAGCACGCTCGCGTCCTGCACGTTCGAGCCTGCGCCGATGGTGATGCTATCGGTGTCACCGCGCACCACGGCGCCGAACCACACGCTCGCACCCTCGCCCAGCTCCACATTGCCCATCACCTGCGCGCTGTCGGCCACCCAGGCCGACGCAGCCATGCGCGGGGCCACGCCATCGAGTTCGTAAATCGCCATTGCGTTGGGTCCAGAGGGAAAAAATACAATTGTAGGGATGGAGCTCCGCCACCGTGCATTGCAGGTCTTGTGCCTGACAGACCCCGAACAAAAAGCGGCTGCAGCGTTTGACATGCAAGCGCAAGCAGCTACCTTTTCAATAGCAGACAATGCACCCGCACTGCCTGTGGATCCAGGCGCCCTGCCCGGCCGCCCCCCGCGCCCCGAGCTGCGGCACCACACCGCCGTGGCGCGCCGCTCGCCCGCCACGCCCGAGGGGCGCGCGGTGCTGATCCACGCCATCGCCCACATCGAGTTCAACGCAATCAACCTCGCGCTCGACGCCGTCTGGCGATTCGACGGCATGCCGCGCGCGTTCTACCTCGACTGGCTGCGCGTGGCGGCCGAGGAGGCCCGCCACTTCCGGATGCTGCGCGCGCACCTGCAGGGCATGGGCCGCGACTACGGCGACTACCCCGCGCACCAGGGCCTGTGGACCATGTGCGAGAAGACGGCCGGAGACATCGTGGCGCGCATGGCGCTGGTACCGCGCACGCTTGAGGCGCGCGGCCTGGACGCCACGCCGCAGATCCAGGCCAAGCTGCGCAACGTGGGCACGCCCGACGCGCTTGCGGCCGTGGACATCCTCGACGTCATCCTGCGCGAGGAGGTGGGCCATGTGGCAATTGGTAACCATTGGTATCGCTGGCTCTGCGAGCAGCGCGGGCTCGACCCGGAGCCTCACTACGCCGAACTCACGCGGCGCTACGAGGCGCCGCGCCTCAAGCCCCCGTTCAACGCCGCCGCGCGCCGCGCGGCAGGCTTCAGCGAAGCCGAACTGCAATGGCTGGAGCAGGCCCCGGGCACATAGCGGCACACCGTTGCATGCACAGGTTATTTCCTACAATGGCAGCCACGCAACCCTCTTGAGTCCGCTTCGCGCTCCATGTCCGATACCCCCGCCTCCAGCAGCCCCCATTCCTCCATCGCCATGATCGCGCGGCAGGCGATCGTGAACGCCCAGCAGATGGTGATCGGATACGAGCTGTTCAACCGCTCGCGCACGGCGGCAGGGCACACGGCGGCCTCGGACGTGATCCTCGTCTTCACGGCCCTCTCGCACGCGGGCACCGATGAGCTCGTGGGCAAGAAGCTCATTTTCGTGAACTGCACGCACGAGAGCCTGGCCGGCGGCCACCTGGAGCTCGTGGACCCCGACAAGGTGGTGCTGGAGATTCCGCCGCTGGGCCACGTGGCCAAGGACGAGGTTTCCGCACGCCTGCCCATCCTCGCGGGCCTGCGCGAGCGGGGCTTTCACCTCGCGTTCAACCACACGGTGCTTGAATCCAGCTACGCAGACTGGCTGCCGCTGGCCGACTACATCAAGCTCGACCTATCGCTGCTCGCGCCCGACCAGGTGGCCGTGCTCATCAGCTACGCGGGCCGCCACTCCCGAGCCGAGCTGATCGCCGAGAAGGTGGAGACCGCGCAGCAGTACGACATGGTGTCGAGCCAGGGCGTGCAGCTGTTCCAGGGCTACTGGTTCGCGCGGCCCTCGCTGGTCGAGGCCAAGCTGCTCTCGCCCACGCAGGCGAGCATCGTGCAGCTCATCAACCTCGTGCGCCAGCAGGCCAGCACCGACGCCATCGAGGAAGTCCTCAAGAAGGACGCCGGCCTGGCTTTCAACCTCATGCGGATCATCAACTCGGCGGGCTTCGGCCTCACGCGCGAGATCACCTCGTTCCGCCAGGCCGTGATGCTCATGGGCCTCAAGAAGCTGTTCCGCTGGGCCGCGCTGCTGCTTACCGCGTCCCGCACGGGCGGCGTTCCCTCGTCCGTGGGCCAGACGGCCGTGGTGCGCGGGCGCCTCATGGAGTTGCTCGCGCTCGAAAGCATGTCGCAAGAGGAGGCCGATCAGGCCTTCGTGGCAGGCATCTTCTCGTTGCTTGACGTGATGCTCGGCATGTCCAAGGAATCGGCCCTGGGCCTGCTCTCGGTGCCCGAGCCCGTGGCCGCTGCCGTGCTGCGCCGCGAGGGTGCGCTGGGCGAGCTGCTCTCCCTGGCCGAAGCCTGCGAATCGAGCAACGACGAGGTGTTCGACCGCGCCGCCGCCACGCTGCACCTCACAAGCCAGCAGATCAACTGGGCCCATCTGCAGGCCCTGGCCTGGGCCGACCATGTGACCGGGGATTGAATCCCTAGAATCCTGGCTGCACCGACCTCTCCAAAGACACCCATGTCCACCGAAGCCATCGAGAACACCACCACCGGCCAGGCAGACGCCAACGTCGCCATCATCGCGCGGCAGGCCATCGTGGACGAGCAGCGCGCCGTCTACGGCTACGAGTTGTTCGACCGCTCCACCGCCCAGGGCTCCCACACGGCGGCGAGCGATGCAGCCCTGCTGTTCAACGCCCTGTCCTATGCGGGCACCGAGGCGCTGGTGGGCCGCAAGATCGTCTTCATCAACTGCACGCACGACAGCCTGGCGGGCGGCCACCTGGAGCTGATCCACCCCGAGAAGGTGGTGCTCGAAGTCCCCACACTGCCCGACAGCGCCACGCCCGAAGACATCGCGGGCCGCACCGCCGTCTTCGAAGCATTGCGCCAGCGGGGCTTCCGCTTCGCGTTCAACCAGCAGGTGCTGCGCCGCGCCTACGTGGGATGGCTGCCGCACGCCGCGTTCATCAAGCTCGACATGACGGCCTTCAAGCCAGAGCTGGCCGAGCCGCTCGTGAAGTTCGCGCGCGCCAACACGCCGCAGGCCCAGATCGTGGCCGAGAAGGTCGAGACGGCCGAGCAGCACGAGCGCATGGCCCAGCTCGGCGTGAAGCTGTTCCAGGGCTACTGGTTCGCGCACCCGGCGCTCGTGAAGGCGCAAACCATCCGCCCCTCGCAGGCAACCATCATCCAGCTCATCAACCTGGTGCGCAAGCAGGCCGAAACGGCCGAGATCGAAGACCTGCTCAAGAAGGACCCCACGCTGTCCTTCAACCTGCTGCGCTTCATCAACTCGTCGGGCTTCGGCCTGTCGTGCGAGGTCACCTCGTTCCGCCACGCGGTGATGATCCTGGGCCTCAAGAAGCTGTTCCGCTGGGCCGCGCTGCTCATGACCACCTCGCGCCAGGGCGGCACACCGCCGGCCGTGGGCCAGACGGCCGTGGTGCGCGGGCGCCTCATGGAGCTGCTCGCCGCCGAGCTGCTGCCGCCCGAGGAATGCGACAACGCCTTCGTCGTTGGCGTGTTCTCGCTGCTGGACGTGATGCTCGGCGTCCCCCTCGACCGTGCGCTCGAATCCGTGGCCCTGCCCGAATCCGTGCTCGAAGCGCTGGTGCACAACAAGGGCGTGTTCGCGCCCTTCCTCGAACTCACCCGGGCCTGCGAGAGCGGCGACGACGAAGCCTTCGCACGTACGGCCGAGGCACTGCACCTGTCGAATCACCAGGTGAACATGGCCCACTTGCAGGCGCTGGCCTGGGCCGAGAGCCTGGGCGAGGAATAAACGGCGCCACCCGGCGGGCGCAGGCTCCCGCATGTCCAGCGCCCTCCTTCCCGTCAGCTTCGCGCAGACGAAGATCCAGCCGCCACGGCCACGCACGGGCCTGGTTGCGCGCCCCCGGCTTGTGGACCTGCTGCACGATGCGCTGGCCACCCGGCGGCTGACCGTTCTGCAGGCCCCTGCAGGCTGGGGCAAAACCTCGGCGCTCACGCAGTGGCTGGCGGCGCATCCCACTGGACAGGCCGTGGCTTGGATCGCGGCGGACGATGACGACGACCTGCCACGCTTCATCGCATGCCTCTCCGCCGCGCTCGAACCCTTCGACCTCGCCTGGCGCGTCTCCCCCCAGGCGCTGCCCGCGCTGGCGCTGGCTGAACGCGGGCAGCGCAGGGCGGCCGATGAAATCGCCAATGCGCTGGCCAGCGCCGAGACTGCGCGCGGCCTGATCGTGGTGGACGACGTGCACCGCATCAAGGATGCGCAGGTGTTCGACTTCCTGCGGCTGCTGCTGGAGAGCCTGCCCGCGCCGCACTGGGGCGTGGCGCTGTCCACGCGCCAGATGCCCGATCTGCCCCTGGCGCGGTGGCGGGCGCTGGGCGAGCTGGCGGAGTTCCGACAGGATGACCTGTGCTTTGGCGAGCACGATGTGGCCGCGCTGCTGGCCGCGAACGGCGCGGATGCCGACGGCGCGGGCGAGCTGGCGCGCCGCACCGGCGGCTGGGTCGCGGGGCTGCGCCTGCTGCTGTCGGTGGGCGCGGGCAAGCCGCTCGCCACGGCATCCAGCCAGCGCCACATTTTCGAGTACCTGGCCGACGAGGTGCTGTCGGCGATGGACGCGGAACTGCGCGGCTTCCTGCTGCGCTGCGCGGTGCTGCACGAGCTGACGCCCGCGCGCTGCGCCCACGTGGCGCAACAGCCCCGCGCCGCCGCGCTGCTGGAGCGCATCGAGCGCGAGGGCCTGTTCGTGAGCCGCCTCGACGCCGAGGAGCACACGCTGCGCCTGCACGACCTGTTCCGCGACTTTCTTGAAGACCGGCTGCTGCGCGAGCACGCCCCTGAGCTGCCCGCGCTGCTGCGCCGTGCCGCAGAGCACGAGAGCGACCTTGCGCGCGCCATTGGCTGGCTGGCGCGCGCGGGTGCCTGGGATGAGGCCGCACAGGTGCTCGCGCAGCGGGGCCCCGCCGTCGTGCCGCTGGGCGGCGGGCCCACGGTGGTGCGGCTGCTGGAGCTCTTTCCGCCTCACGAGCGCCACAGCCGCCCCGAACTGCAACAGCTGCGCGGCCTGTGCGCCTACCAGCAGTTCGATTTCGAGGAATTGCTGCCCAGCATGAACAGCGCGGCTGCCGGCTTCGCCGCCGCAGGCCAGTCGGAGGCTGCGGCGCTGGCGCGCATCAGCGCCGCCATCGGAATGCGTAACAGCGGCCGCCAGGACGAGGCACGCGCGGCCTTCCGGCAACTGGCTGCCGAGCCGCTCACCGGCACGCCCGCCGCGCTGCGCGCCTACTTCACGGCCTGGGAGGCCTACGCCTGCCACGAACCCGACAGCGTCGCGCCCGCCTTCGCGCAAGCGCTGGACTGGCTGGCAACCACCCACGACACGCAATTCTGGGAGCGGTGCTTCCTGCACTGCTTCCTGGTCGGCCTGCCCGGCATGGCGCCGCTGGTGGCCCGCTTCGACGCCTGCGCCATGCGCATGGTGCACGACACGCCCAGCCTGCTGCGCAGCGGCGTGCTGCACGCGCGCGCAGCCACGGCGATGGGCGAAGGCGACCTGGCGCGCGCCGCCGAGTGGCTGGCCGCCGCCGACGACGATGTGCGCTGGCTGGGCAGCCCACGCGCGCCCGTCACCGAGAACTACATGCTGCACCTCGTGCTCGACGCCCTGCGCGGCGACCGCGAGGCCGTCCTGCTGCACGCGCAGCGCATGCAGGCCGACATGCAGGGCTCCGGCGAGGCCAACCGCCGCACCCACCACAGCTCGGCGCTGCTGACCGAGGCACGGGCCTGGTGGATTCTGGGCGACGACGCCCGTGTGCGCGCGCTGGCGCATGCCATGACCCTGGCACGCAACAGCTACGAGTGGCGCTACGCCGAGGCCGAACACGCCATGGTGCACGGCATGGCCGCGCTGGGCGCGGGCCACGATGAAGAAGCGTCCACCTGGCTGCGCCAGTCGCTCCACGGCACGGCGGGCGAAGACCTGTGCTTCTTCCGCAACAGCCACACGCGCATCCTGCTGGCCGAGGCCGAGCGGCGCCTGGGCCGCACCACCGAGGCCATGGCCACGCTGCGCCCGTGGCTCGATGATGCGCACGCCCGCGGCCCCGTGGTCGGCGCGCTGATGGCCGGCGCGCGCGTGCTGGAGCCGCTGGCGGCCCTGCTCGCCGGCAACGATGCGGCGCTGTTGCTGCGCCTGGCCGCCCAGATGCGGCCCCGCCAGGCCGAGGCCCCGCGCCGCCCCGGCGGCCTGACCGAGCGTGAATGGCAAGTGCTGGAGCGCATCGCCGCGGGCGACAGCAACAAGCTCATCGCCCGCGCGCTGGACCTGAGTCTGTTCACCGTCAAGCGCCATGTGGCCAACATCTTCGACAAGCTGGCGCTGAGCTCGCGCACCCAGGCAGCGGTATGGCTGCGCTCCCGGGATTGAACACAATTGGCATCCCGCGCTTGTCCCGCGCACGCCGATAGCTCTTTTTTTGATAGCTCAGGGACATACGGTGCCGGGGGCGAATACCGCCTGCCGCCCGCAGCGCACCAGCGCCTGCGCGTGGCGGGCGGCATCCATGCTGCGATCGGCCAGCCACTGGATCCCGTCCGCCAGCGCCGCGTCGTAGCCCGCGATGCGCATCTGGTAAGTCTGGCTGCGCGCGGCCGCGCCGTACCCTGCGGCGGCGAGCTGGCGGTCGCCCGTTTCCACGGCGGGTGCCAGCTCCACGCGCAGGCGGCGCAGGGCCGTGCGGCGCACTTGCAGCGCCTCGGTCTCGCGCGCCAGCATCAGCGGCAGGGCTTCGTCGGCATAGGCCTCCCAGCGGGCGTGGCAGGGCTTGTCGCAAGCAGGGCTGTCCCAGGCGATGGCGGGCCGGGGGGTGCGCGGCGCAATCGGCGTGCGGGCGATGCGCACGGCCTGCTGGTCGGCGTCGCTCCACGCGGCCATGCGCGCTTGCAGGCGCGCGGGCTGGGCCAGGGTGTAGGCGTGGCCCGCATCGCCCGCGGCGCGCACGGCGGCGGGCTCATGGGCCGTGTCCACCGCCTCGGCGGCGTGGCGCGGGTCCTGCGCCAGTGGCTGGTTCATTTGCTGGGCCAGCGCCACCATTTGCGCCGGCGGCAGCGCACGCAGGCGCTCCTGCACCTGGGTGGCATAGGCCGGGTCGCGCTGCATGCGCTCGAAGTCGATGCCGATGCCGGCCATGCCCTGGCCCAGGGCCTGCATTTGTGCACCGGCCTGGGCCTGGCGCCTGCCATCGTCGGCATGGGCCATGGCATCGACGGCGCGGCGGTGCGCGGCCAGGCCCTCCAGCACGGCCACGAGCTGGGGCTGGCGCGGGCGCTGGGTGGAGCGATCCACCCAGGCCGCAGCCTCTTGCGCCGTGGCGGGCAGTTCGGGCAGTTGGGTGAGCAGGCGTTGCAGCGGCGCTGGAGGCTCGGCGGCATGGAGGGGCGCCAGCAGCGCGAGCGCCAGCAAGGGGGCAAGGATGTGCGGGATGGACATGCGCCCAGTCTGCGCAGGGCGCAGCCTGGAAGCATCGCCCGCAGGAACCATGGCCCGGTGGTGCCAGCGGCGGCCGTGCCGTGGTTCTTTGGAGCGATGCGCCCCAAGCCCCGGACCGCAATACTCCCAGCTCCACAGATCCCTCCGGAGGAGAAGCATGACACCCCACGCCCCGCGCCTGCTGCTGAGCGCCTGCGCGCTCGCCCTGCCGCTGGCCGCGCATTGCGCACCAGAACCGAACAAGCCGCAGATCGAGCGCGGCCGCTACCTCGTCAAGATTGGCGGCTGCAACGACTGCCACACGCCGGGCTACGGCCCCTCGGGGGGCAAGGTGGCGGAAAAGGAATGGCTGGTGGGCGATACGCTGGGCTTCAGCGGGCCCTGGGGCACGACCTACGCCAGCAACCTGCGCAACCTGGTGGCGGGCATGACCGAACAGCAATGGCTGCACCGTGCCCAGCACACCGAGATGCGCCCGCCGATGCCCTCGCCCGCGCTGCAGGCCATGAAGCCGGAGGACTTGAAGGCCGTATACCGCTTCATCCGCTGGCTGGGCCCGCGGGGCAGCGCCGCGCCCGCCTACCTGCCCCCCGGGGAAAAGCCGCAGGGCGCGGCGGTGGTCTTCCCCGCGCCGCCCGCGCAGTAGTCAGTCCAACCGGATGTTCGCCGCGCGGATGATGCGCGCGTTGTTCTCCGACTCCTGCGCGATCTGCCGCGCGAAGGCCGCCGCACTGCCGCCCGTGGGCACGTTGTCGGTGCTCTCGAGCTTGGCGCGGATGTCGGGCAGCGCCAGCGCCTTGTTGATCTCGGCGTTGAGCCGCTCCAGCACCGGCGCTGGCGTGCGGGCCGGCGCGAAGATGCCGAACAGCGAGGCCGTGTTGGCGGCCGGCAAGCCCAGCTCGGCCAGCGTGGGCACGTCGGGCAGCGAATCGAGCCGGCTCGGCGCGCCCACAGCCAGGGCGCGCAGCTTGCCAGCCTTCATGTGCTGCATGACCGTGGGCCCGGCATTGGTGGACAACACCTCGAACTGCGCGCTCAGCGCGTCGTTGAGCTGCTGGCCGCCACCCTTGTAGGGCACGTGCGTGATCTGCACATGGGCCTGGTTCATGATCTGCTCGAGCATGATGTGCCCCAGCGACGCCAGGCCCGCCGTGGCCCAGCGCACCTCGCCGGGCTTGGCCTTGGCATTGGCGAGCAGCTGGCGGAAGTCCTTGGCCGGGTTGGCCGCCGTGGCCAGCAGCAGCACGGGCGAGTACATCACGCTGGCCACGGGCGCAATGTCGCGCGCGGGGTCGAACGGCGACTTGCCCAGGTGCGGACTCAGCGCGAGTGGGCTGATCGACGAGAACGCGAGCGTGTAGCCGTCGGGGGCCGACTTGGCCACCAGGTCCACGCCGATGGCGCCGCCCGCGCCGGCCTTGTTCTCCACGACGACGGGCGTGGCGAGCTGGGCCGAGAGCTTCTCGCCCAGCGCGCGGGCCACCACGTCGCTCACGCCGCCGGCCGGATAGGCCACGACGATGCGGATGGGCTTGGCGGGCCATGTGCCCTGCTGGGCCTGCTGGGCGATAGAGACGAGTGGCAGGGAGGCCAAGGCCGCCAGGGCCAGGCGGCGTGCACGGAATGTCATCGGGGGTTTCCTCAAGCGGTAAATCAATCGAGCTGGAGCTTGCGCTCGCGGATCAGGCGCGCCCACTTCTCGTTGTCGGCCTTCACGAAGGCCGCGAATTCGGCGGAGCCGAGCGAATGCACCTCGGCGCCCGCACTGGCGAACTTGGCCTTGAGCTCGGGCTGGGCCAGCACCTTGGCCAGCTCGGCAGCGAGCCGGTCGGTCACCGCCTTGGGCAGGCCTGCGGGCGCCACCAGGCCCTGGAAACCCACGGATTCCATGGCCGCAAGGCCCAGCTCGCGCACGGTGGGCACCTCCGGCAGCTGCGGATCGCGCTGCGGGCCCGTAACGGCCAGGGCCTTGAGCTTGCCGCCCTTGACCTGCGGCAGCAGCACGCTGCCCGCGTCGATCAGCAGCTGCGTCTGCCCGCCGATCAGGTCCTGGATGGCGGGGGCGCTGCCCTTGTAAGGCACGTGTGTCACGTTCAGGCCCGTGGCCTGGTTCATGAGCTCGCCATTGAGGTGCGTCGAAGTGCCGGTCCCGCCCGAGGCGAAGTTCACCTTGCCCGCGTTGGCACGCGCCCAGTCCACCCATTCCTTGAGGTTCTTCGCCGGGTGGTCGGGCCGCGTGACCGCGATGTAGCTGCCCTGGCTGATCTGGCCCACGTAGGTGAACTGCTTGAGCGGGTCATAGGGCATCTTGGCCTGCAGGTACGGCGCGATCGCGAACGGACCGGTGTTGGCCAGCAGCAGCGTATAGCCGTCGGGCGCGGCGCGCGTGAGCTCGCCCGCGGCCAGCATGCCGCTCGCGCCGGGCTTGTAGTCCACCACGATCTGCTGGCCCAGCGCTTCCTGCAGCGGCGCCTGCACGGTGCGCGCTGCGAAGTCGATGCCGCCACCGGGCGGATAGCCCACGATGAGGCGGATGGGCTTGGCCGCAGGCCAGGCCTGCGCGAGCGCCAGGGTGGCCGTGCCGGCCAGGGCCAGGGCGGTGGCCCAGCGTTTGATGGTCATGGGATGTCTCCTGGTTGGTCTGTGCAATTGGTATGCGTGATTATCTTTGGCCCGGCCCGAGCCCGCGGGAAGGATTGCGCCCCTACCCGCGCGGATGGTGCTGCGCGTGCAGCGCCTTGAGCCGCTCGCGCGCCACGTGGGTGTAAATGGTGGTGGTGGAAATGTCCACATGCCCCAGCAGCAACTGCACCACGCGCAGATCGGCCCCGTGGTTGAGCAGGTGCGTGGCGAACGCATGGCGCAGCGTGTGGGGCGACAGCGGCACGGTGATGCCCGCCAGTTGCGCGCATTTCTTGACGATGACCCAGAACATCACCCGCGTCATGCCGCTGCCGCGCTGGGTCACGAACAGGTCATCGGTCTGCTGCCCGCCCAGGATGGCGCCGCGCGCCTCGGCCAGGTAGCGCT
>JASLFM010000170.1 GCA_030150585.1 Acidovorax sp. | reverse complement strand
GTGCTCAAGCGCATGAAGCGCCCCGCCAGCGGCGAGCGCAACCTCGAGCGCATCCAGCGCTGGCGCGAAGCCTGCCCCGAGATCGTCATTCGCTCCACCTTCATCGCGGGCTTCCCGGGCGAGACGGAAGAGGAGTTCCAGCACCTGCTCGACTTCGTGCGCGAGGCGCAGATCGACCGCGCGGGCTGCTTCGCCTACAGCGATGTGAGCGGCGCCGTGGCCAACGAGCTGCCCGGCATGCTGCCCCTGGAGGTGCGCGAGGAGCGCCGCGCGCGCTTCATGGCCGTGGCGGAAGAGGTCTCCACCGCCAAGCTGAAGAGCCGCGTGGGCGCTACCATGCAGGTCCTGGTGGACCATGCCCCCGCAATGGGCCGCAAGGGCGGCCGGGGCCGCAGCTATGCCGACGCGCCCGAGATCGACGGCGTAGTGCACCTGCTGCCGCCCGAGAAGGTGAGCAAGCAGCTCAAGGTGGGCGAATTCACCAAGGCCCGCATCGTGGGCACGCAGGGGCACGACCTCGTGGCGCAGCCCATCTGATGGGCGCAAGGCGCCGCTTCATGCGAAGCGGCTGCCGGAGTCGCCTGGCTTTCTGCCCACGCAAGGCTTGTTCAGCTCTCGGCCTTGACCTTGGGTTTGAAGATATGGATGGTCTCGCCGCGCGCGAGCATCTCCACGAGCTGGGTGATTCGCTTCGCGCGTGTCTCGGCCTTTGCGGCTGTTTGAATGCGCCACAGGACCGCGTAGCGATTCGTGGCGTTGAGCGTCGAGAAGAACGCCTTCGCCGCTGGCGCGGCGTCGAGCGCCGCGATCAGGTCTTCGGGCACCACGGATGTGCGCGCGCCGTCGTACGCCTGTGCCCATCGGCCGTCGGCCTTGGCGGCCTCGACCTGCGTAAGGCCTGGCGCCTTCATGCGGCCCGCCTCGATGAGCGCCGCGACCTTGTCGACGTTGATCTTGGACCATACGCTGCGGGCGCGCCTGGGCGTGAACCGCTGAAGGAAATGCTGCTCGTCCAGGCCTTTCTTCTGGCTGTCGATCCAGCCCCAGCAGAGCGCGATCTCCACCGCTTCCGGGTAGGTGACGCTGGCTTCGTCGGCACAGCGCTTGGCGATTTTGAGCCAGAGGCCTGGGGACGTGGCATGGTGCCGCTTCAACCAGGCTTCAAATGCCTTGGCGCTCTTGAACAAGGTCGGGATATCGGCAGACTGGTCGGTGGACATGCGCGCAGTGTGCACCAAGGGAGGTGATGCCGACGGACGGGTGCGCTGAATTCGCGGTCGCGCGCCACCCCTCCTCGTGTCTGAAGGGGAGCGGCGCTATGGAGCGGCCAGTCAGACGGCTTTCCAGAAAATGTAGTCGGCCTGGTACTGCACGATCTGCTTGCTGCCCATGTTGGCTGCGTCACAGCCTGTACTCGGGGCCACTCCGCCCTTGGTGGCCACCCGCTGGATGTAGCTTACGCCCTGCATCGCCCCCATGCCAGTTGCGGGGTTGGCTTTGACCAATTGCAATGGAAGATTCCCCATGCCGCCAGGGGCAACCGCGACCTGCGTAGCTGTAACCTTGGAGCCGTCGTTGTTCTCCCAGGTTGCAGGCGGGCCCCAGTATTTGCCGATAACTGTGCCGCCGCGCGTTTGCAACTTCGCGTCCGGCCCCACAAACACCCATTCATGTTCGGTTGCCATGTCCTTCTTGGCGCGACATTCATAGGTAATTTGCCCGACACCAACCGTTTCCATGGCCATTTTGTGTCCGGCTGGGACTTGCACCGAGGCGGGCAAATTCGATTGAGAGTACGTGGACTGGGAGCCCATGGATGAGCATCCGGAAAGGCCGATGCCGAGAGCAACAAGCAGGGCCAGACTGGGAATGAGTGGTCGCTTCATGGAAATTTCCTCAAGCAAACTGATGAAGGAAGGCACTGGCGGCACGGCCGGTGCCCCGGGTACTACGGCGGTCAGCCGCCAAACGACAGGGCATTGGCGGGCAAGGGGCGTCCCAGAGCCGAGGTCAGGGCGGCATAGTGCATGGTTTCATCGGCCGCCAGGCGGCCGGCGACCTTGGCCAGGTCACGGCTCTCAAAGGCGGGGATGACGCCCAGGTAGGCGTTGGTCGCTCCGAGTTCCAGCCGCGCCGCGAGTGCCAGCACATCGTTCTGGCTCTTGAGGGTGCCAGCCTTCAGTGACTCGGCATAGCTCTGCATCGAAGCCTCGGCGACTGGCTTGCCTCCGAGCTTCTGGATGGTGGCGATCAGGGCATCGCGGTGGGCCTTGTGATGGCTTTGGAACAGCAGGGCGACGTCCAGCACCGGCTTCTGCAGCAGGCCGCTGCCCGCACCGAGCTGATAGGCATTGATGGCCTCGTGTTCCAACCCCAGGGCTACATTGAGGATGGATACATCCTTGGCCGGATCATTGCCCATCCCCTGTGCCAAGGCCTCATTGCCCGCCAGCATGGCAACGGCCACTGCTGACAAGGTACCGGAGGTGCCCAGAAATCCGCGACGCGAGGCCAGGGTGGTAGAACGGCTTTCAAAGTAGTTGGTGCTCATGATGACTCCTAGTTGCATGTGGGGCTACGTCAGCACATTGCCGTGGCTGACACTTGCAATACGCAGCCCGCCGGCGACTGGATTCAAGTTTTCGGAAATATTTTTAAGGGCGGATCGCTGGGTGCTGCATCCAAAAGCCCCGATGCTGCGTATAGAAGTACAAGTGAGACTGGCAATGCGCTTTGGCAGCAATCCAACAGCACTGCAACAAGGAGGGGGCTTCTGATCACAATGGCGGCATGAGCGCCAATACACCGGACAACGAACTGATGGGCCTGCTAGACCATGTTGCAGCCGGCGATGAGGCGGCTCTCAAGCATTTGTACGACCAGACTGCTTCAAGGCTGTATGGTCTTGCGCTGCGCATCGTCGGCAACAAAGAATGGGCCGAGGATGTGCTGCAGGAGAGCTTTCTGGGCATCTGGCGCAGTGCGGGGAGCTACCGCGATTCGCTCAGCCCGCCGCTTGCCTGGATGGGTATGGTGGTGCGCAGCCGGGCCTTGGATCTATTGCGTCGGCGACGCGCCGAGCGCCTGCATGTCAACATTCCAATCGAGGATACGGATACTTTGCCGGTGGACGACGATGCCCGGAGCCCCATGCAGTTGGTGGAAGCGAGTGAGCAGGCGGCGGCTCTGCATCAGTGCATGCAACGCCTGGAACAGGCGCAACGCCAGGTGGTGAGCCTTGCCTATCTGCGCGATCTCAGCCACGGTGAACTGGCCAGCTATCTGAAACTTCCTTTGGGTACGGTCAAGACATGGATGCGCCGCGGCCTCGAGCAACTGCGCAAGTGCATGGCCCGCCACGCGTGAGGGCCAGGAGTCGCGATCATGAAACTGACCCAGAACCCCGAACTACTCGACCGTCTGGCCGCGGCCTATGCACTGGGCACGCTGCGTGGCGGCGCACGACGGCGCTTTGAACAGCTGGCGCGTGAGTATCCTCCGGTGCGGGCTGCGGCCTTGCTGTGGCAAGGCCGCTGGTCAGCCCTTTCCGAAGTGCAGGCGCCGGTACCACCCGATCGAGCGGTCTGGGTTCGCATCCACAACCAACTTCAAGCCGAGAAAGCCAGCGCCAAGGCGGTGCATCAGCGCGAGACTGCGGCTCCGCGGTCTTCCGCGGGCGCGTTGGCATGGTGGCGCAGTCTGGCTCTGGCAGGCAGTTTGGCAACCCTGGCGGCTATCTCGGTGGGGCTATGGTCACATCAAGGTCTCAAAACCGCCACCCAGCAGCAGCTATCCATGCTGCAAGATCAGCTCCGCACTGCGCAGGCCGCATTGCAGGCGGCACCTCAGATCCAGTACGTAGCGGTGCTGGCCGACGGCGAAGCCCAGGCCTCCATGCTGGTGACGTTCGATCCCCGGCACAGCCAACTGGTGCTGCAGCGCGTGAGCGGCTTTCAAGAGGCGGAAAACAAGTCTTTGCAGCTGTGGGCCTTGCCACAGCAAGGGGCTCCGCGTTCCCTGGGGGTCATGGGGCAGGGCAAGCTGGAGCAGCTTACGGCACATGAGTCCGATGTGAGAGCGATCCCAGCCCTGGCCATTAGCCTGGAGCCCAAAGGCGGCGTGCCTGGCACAACGGGACCGACAGGCCCGGTGCTGTTCAAGGGAGCACTGATCCGCCGCGACCTGTGATTCGGCGCTTAACGTGGGCGCTGGTCGGGCTGGAGCCAATGAGGCGTTTCGTAGTGGGGTTTGTATCGGATAGGGCAGGGCTGCATGAAAGCGCTGCCAACGCGGGTGTCGACCCGAGCGGCTCCCAATTTCGATTATGCTTTTGGCGCCCCGCCAAGCGGGACAGAGCCGTATCCGTCCACTCACACAAGGAAGAAGTTCATGGGTCTCATCCAGGCAACGGTTGGTGCGATCAGCGGCACGCTGGCCGACCAGTGGAAGGATTTCTACACGGTGCCGGAGGGCCTGCCGTCCACGGCGGCGCTGTTCGCGGCCGTGCCGCGCGGCACGAACGCCGGGCGCGGCTCGAACACCAAGGCCTCGTCGAACATCATCACCAACGGCTCCAAGATCGTGGTGCCCGAGGGCTACGGCCTGCTGCTGTTCCAAGACGGCGCCATCACTGGCTTCGCCGCCGAGCCGGGCGGCTACGAGTGGAATTCCAACGACATCAACTCCCAGTCCATCTTCACCGGCGGGGGCTTCGTGGATACGCTGGTCAAGCAAAGCTGGGAGCGCTTCAAGTTCGGCGGCCAGCCGGGCTCGCAGCAGGCGGCGTTCTTCGTGTCGCTCAAGGAGCTGCCGGACAACCGCTTCGGCACGCAGTCCGAGATTTATTGGGACGACGGCTACCTGAACGCGCAGGTCGGCGCCATTACGCGCGGCAGCTACACGCTGAAGATCGTCGACCCCATCCTCTTCGTGAAGAGTTTCGTCCCGGCCGCGTACCTGCAGCCCGGCCAGGTGTTCGACTTCACCGACCTCGACAATGCGGCGGCCAGCCAGCTGTTCAACGAGGTGGTGGGCTCCCTCGCGCCGGCGTTCAGCCTGTACACGAACGACCCGGCCAAGGGCAACCGCATCACCCGGATCCAGCAGGACTCCGTCGGCTTCGCGCAGAGCCTGTCCGACGCGGTGGAGCAGGCCTACCAATGGCGCTCCGGGCGCGGCCTGGCCATCGCCAAGACCGCCATCGTCTCCATCGAGTACGACGCCAACACCAAGGAACTGCTCAAGACCGTGCAGCGCGCGGATGCGCTGTCCGGCGCGCGCGGCAACTCCAACCTG
>JASLFM010000168.1 GCA_030150585.1 Acidovorax sp. | reverse complement strand
CGCCGCCGCAGGTCGGCGTAGAGGGTGTCGGAGATCTTGGCCATGGCGTGCAGAAGTGCTGCGGGGATTGTCCACTACCGCGCACTGCGGCGGCCGCAGGTCAGGCCTCGCCCTCGCGCGCAAGCCGCACCCCGGCGCTGGTGCCGCAGGCATGGCAGAAGCGCGCGAACGCGCTCTTGCGCGTGCTGCAGTGGCCACAGCGGTCGAACAAGCCAATGCCGCAGTGCGGACAGAAGTCGATCTTCTCGTCCTTCAGGTCCACGGCGCGCTCGCAGCCCGGGCACACGCCCTTGGCCAGGCGCGCCAGCGCGACGTCATAGCCCAATTCCTTGCGGCGCTCCTGGTCGGGCAGCGCCTCGGCCTGCTTCTGGCGCTCCAGGTAGCGATGGAGCGCCAGGATGGCATAGCGCCCCACCAGCGCGGTGACCACGATGCCCACCACATAGCGCACGTAGCCGCCATAGCTCGGCAGGTAGGGTACGAGCTCGACGAAGAACGCGAACAGCGCGAAGAAGATGAAGCCCCACACGAAGGGCCAGTAGGTGCTCTGGCGCTTCTTCGCGAACAGCCAGCCCGCGGCCACGAGCAGCGGCAGCGTGAGTGCGAGGCGGTAGAGGAAGACGCGCAGTTCCACCTTGCGCTGCTGCGCGGCCATCTTCTCGTAGCCACCCTGCTCCATGCTGTCCAGGCGCTGCTGCGCGGCCTGGGCGGCCTGGCGCGCGTCGAGCGCGGCCTGCTCCTGCGCCTCCACGGCCTGCTGGGTCTTGCGCTCCTGGCCCTTGAGCGCATCGAGCGCCTGGGTGCGCGCGATCACCTCGGGGTCGTGCTCGGAGCGCTGCGTGGCGCTGCGCGCGGCCAGCCAGTTGGCGAAGGTCTCGCGCTCGGCCTGGGTCTCGCTGCGCGCCTTGGCGCGCTGCAGCCGCGCCTGCTCCAGCGCGCTCTGCGCGTCCTGCTCGGCCTGGCGCGCGTCCTTGACCTGGGTGCGCAGCTTCTGCGCGGCGTCGCGGTCGAGGAAATCGTCCACGCGCAGCGGGGCCTCGACCTGGGGCAGGTCGCCCACGATGGTGCCGCCCAGCCCGATCAGGAAGCCCGCGAACACGAAGGCCACCAGCCACAGGCCCCGGCGGAACCACTTCTCGGACAGACGCAATGCCTTGCTCATACCGTTCTCCTCATCGCAAATTCACTATGAATTCAGTAGCTATCAGCGCTGATCAGATGAGCGCCACAGCCCATTTTGGCCCAAAGCTCAATCGAGCCGCAGCACCTGCGGCGCCCCCGCGAGCTGCGCGCGCTGCAGCCAGGCCAGCGCCGAGTCCACCGTCACGGTCTCGATGCGGTCGGCAAAGCGCTTGTCGTTCGGGTGGTCGTCGAAGGCCACGTTGGCCGCCGTCACCCGCCCGCCCAGCCGCGTGAGCGGCCCGATCTTGAGCGCCGTGGGTTCGTAGCCCTTGAAGCGCAGCCAGGCCTGGGCCTGCTCGCGGGTGTGCACGCCGCCCGGCTCCATCGCGGCGGCCAGGGTCTCCAGCGCCCACTGGTTGGACTGCTGGTACTTCGTGCCCCAGGCGTAGCTCACCATGCTGTAGGGCCGCTGGTGCAGCGCGGTGGTGCGCGCGCGGTCCCGCAGCACGGGCAGCAGGCGCTGCTGCACCTCGGGCGCGGGCACGGACCACACGGCTTCGTAGCGCCACAGGTCGTCGAGGAAGAACTCCCCCAGCCCCTGGCGGTACACCCACGCCACGGCCGTGCCGCAGTCGTTGAGCTTGTGCGCCACGCGCCAGAGCCCCTCGGGCGTCTTGTAGGCCCAGCCCAGGTGCGAATAGCGCAGGCCGTACCTGGACAGGTCCTGCCCCGCGCGGCCCAGCACCACGACCTGGGCGCCGCTCGCGTCGAGCGCGCGCGCCGTGCGCTCGGCAAGCAGCATGCCACGCTCGATGGTCTGTACGGTGGGCTTGCGCTGCTCGCACGAGCGGCCCGCCTGGGCGGCCGTGGCCCACAGCGCTAGGGCCGCCACGGCAGCCAGGGGAATGGGGCGCATGCGCATGGCGGCCTCCCTCACAGCCGCTCGTTGTGCAGCAGCGCGCGGCCCAGCGCGTTGGGCACGAAGGCCAGCACCTCGCCCGCGGCAGACAGGACCACGCCCGTGCCGATCACGCTGCAGGTCACCGCCGTGCCCACGCCGTACGCCGTGGCCGACACGGCGCGGCCCGACACCTCCACGCTGACCTGGGCGCCATCCGAGGCGCGCTCGAGCAGGTACACCGTGCCGGTGGCCGAGGCTTCGACGGCCTTCACCGTGAGCACGGCGCCGCCCACCGACAGTGCGGCCGGCAGGGCCACCACGGCGCCCGCCGTGGCCGATGCGGCGCCCGAGGCCACCACGACCGAGGCCACGGGCATCAGCGACAACGCGGCCGAGGCCTCGCTCTGGGCCCGTGCGGGCAGGATGGTGGCGCCCAGCAGGCCCAGCGCGAGCAGCGCACAGGCCAGGGGCTTGCGGATCGGCACGTTCATGTCAGTCTCCATGAAAGGGGCCGCCGCCGTGCCGCGGCCCCGAATGAGGATGGGAATATCCGCAGACGCGGCTCACTGCTCGGCCTGTGCCGAGGCTTCGGCACGGCCCTGCATGCGGCCTTGCAGGCGGGCCTCGGCCAGATCGGCTTCGTGGCGGTCGCGCAGCATCTTGGCGAGCGTGAACACGGTGGTGATGAGGTAGAGCCAGCTTACGCCCAGGAAGGCCTTGTACGTGGAGTTGATCTCCATGCCCCACAGGCCCCAGCCCGTGAGGACCATGGCCACCGCGAAGCCGCCCCAGACCACGAGCTTCCACAGCGGGGTGTCGCTGGCGCCGCGCCGCGCATGCTGGTTGTCGCGCACGAACTTGGCCAGCACGAAAGCGGCCGAGAGGCAGAACACGTAGCCCATCACCATGAAGGCCCGCTCCAGTTCCGAGCCCGGCAGCCAGGCCAGGCCCGTGGCGCACAGGAACACGGCAACGCCGAACGAGACCCAGACCTGGAGCTGCCAGGCCCGCGTGTCACGCTGGATGAGGAGAGGAGAGGCTTGCATGGTGGTCGTTGCCCGCAGGCGTTGGTGGAACACGGAACGGATCGTGCGCCGCACCGGGATAAAAGTCTCGAAACACCTGACCAAGTAACCAGTCAATCCCTTCAAGGTATCTCCAAACGATACTCAAGCGTGCTGCCAGGCCCCCACACCCTGCCACAGCGCAAACCCGGCCAGCACCAGGGCGGAGCCCCGGGCGACGCGCTGGCGCCAGAGCACGCCAAAGCGCTCCCGCACCCGCGCCACGCCCAGCGACAGTGCCAGCCACCACAGCGCCGAGCCCAGGAACACACCCGCCACCAGCGGCAGCGCCGCCAGCCCCGCGCCGGCCTGGCCCGCCAGCGCGCCGAACACGGCGATGAACGAGAGGATGGTGAGCGGGTTCGACAGCGTGAGCACGAAGGTGCCCGCGAAGCAACGCAGCAGCTCCCGCTGCGACGGCAGCGCCGCCGCCTGCGCGGCCGGGGGCTGGCGCCAGGTGCTCCAGGCCATCCACAGCAGAAGCATGCCGCCGAACGTGGCCAGCCACAGGCGCGCACCCACGAGCCAGTCGATGACCAGGGCCACGCCCCAGGCGCCCAGTGCGCCGTAGCACGCGTCCGCGCAGGCAGCGCCCAGCCCCGTGGCCAGCCCCGCGCGCAAGCCCTGGTCCAGCGTGCGCTGGATGGCCAGCAGCCCGATGGGCCCCACGGGCGCGGCGATCGACAGCCCCACGAGCAGGGACTTGAGAAAGAGGGTCGCAGTGGTATCCATGCCACCGATGCTAAGGAGGCGATCGCATTGGACACAGCGCCGAAGTACGGCAAAAATCCAAGTGACTTGCGTTATTTCAGGCAAACCATGGCTTTGACCGAAACACCCCACCGGCTGCTCGACGACAAGGCCTGGCGCCTGCTGGAGGCCCTGCAGGCCGACGGGCGCCTGCCGCTCAAGAGCCTGGCGCAGGCCGCGGGCCTGTCGCTGCCCGCCACGGCCGAACGCCTCAAGCGGCTGGAGGAGGCCGGCGTGGTGCGCGGCGTGCATGCCGAAGTGGCGCCCGAGGCCGTGGGCTATGGCGTGCGCGCCGTCGTGGGCATCAACGTGCCCCAGCCCGGCAAGGCGCATTTCCTCGACCTGCTGCGCGGCCTGCCCGAGGTGCTGGAGTGCCACCACGTGAGCGGCGCCGATTCGTACCTGCTCACCGTGGTGGCGCGCAGCCTGCCAGACCTGGAGCGCTTTCTCGCGCAGGTCAACGCCTATGGCGAGACGCGCACCTCCATCGTGTTTTCCACGCCCATCCCCCGGCGCGGCCTCGCGCGGCCCGCGCAGGACTGAATGGAGCGGCCTACACCGCCAGCGGCAGCTCGGTCGTCGAGACCACGTTGCGCAGCACCATGAACGAGCGCACCTGCCGCACGCCCGGCAGGTAGAGCAGTTGTTCGGCATGCAGGCGGTTGAAGCTCTCGCTGTCCTGCGTGCGGATGAGCATGAAATAGTCGAACTCGCCCGTCACCACGTGGCACTCCATGCAGCCCGAGATCCTGGCGGCCGCCTTCTCGAAGGCCGCGATCGACTCGGGCGTGGAGCGGTCCAGCACCACGCCGATCATCACCAGCATGCCCGCGCCCACGGCCTGCGGGTTCAGGCGCGCGACCCCGCCATCAATGAAGCCCAGGCGCTTGAGCCGCTCCACACGGCGCAGGCAGGCCGGCGGGCTCAGGTGCACCTGGGCCGCGAGCGCCACGTTGGACAGCGAGGCGTCGCGCTGCAGCTGGCGCAGGATGGCGCGGTCCGTGCGGTCGACGTCCACAGGCTCCGCGGGAGCTCTCTTGGAACGAACTTTTGTTGCGCTCATTGTGAATACCAAGAAATTTAAAAAACAAAAAATCGATCACTGCCTCTCACTTATCCAGTTT
>JASLFM010000054.1 GCA_030150585.1 Acidovorax sp. | reverse complement strand
CTTGCGGCCCCCTTCGACGACCAGGCGCCCGCGTGCATCATGTACACCTCGGGCACCACGGGCCACCCCAAAGGCGCAGTGCTTTCGCACCTCGGCTTCTTCCACACCGCGCACAACTACGCCGGCCGTTTCGGATACCGCGCCGATGACCGCACCCTGCTGGTGATACCGGGTACCCACATCTCGGGCCTGCTCGCCGTCGTCGTGGTGAGCATGCTCGTCGGGGCTTGTATGGTGTGCCTGCGCGAATTCCAGGCACCGCGCGTACTCGATGTGCTGGCCCGGCGGCGCATCACCGCGGCCGTGATGGTGCCCGCGATGTACAACCTCATCGTGCTGGAACCGGGCGTTGCCCAGCACGACCTCTCGGCATGGCGCATCGGCCACTTCGGCGGCGCGGCCATGCCCGAGATCACCATCCAGCGGCTGGCCGCGCTGCTACCGGGCCTGGCGCTCTACAACGGATTCGGAGCCACCGAGACCACCTCGGCCATCGCGCTCACCGAACCCGGCGACGCCGCACGCTACCCCGACTCCGTGGGCACGCTCCTGCCCTGCGTGGACGTTCGCGTGCTGGATAGTGAGGGCCGCGAAGTGCCGCTCGGCCAGCCCGGCGAGCTGTGGATCCGCAGCCCCGGCAATGCCATCGGCTACTGGAACAACCCACAGGCCACACGATCGGCCTTCGTGGCGGGCTACTGGCGCTCGGGCGACGTGGGCAGCATGGATGCGCTGGGCCTGCTGCGCGTATTCGACCGCATCAAGGACATGATCAACCGGGGCGGCTTCAAGGTGTACTGCGTGGAGCTGGAGAACGTGATCCAGCGCTACCCCGGGGTGATCGAGGTCGCGGCCGTGCCCAGCCCCTGCCCCGTGCTCGGCGAGCGCGTGCACGTCTTCGTGCATGCGAGCGAGCCCGTGGCGCTGGATGCGCTGCGGGCCTTCTGCCGCGACTATGTCGCCGACTACAAGCTGCCCGACCTCCTCACGCAAAGCCCCTCGCCGCTGCCGCGCAACCTCAACGGCAAGGTCACCAAGGCGCCACTGCGCGAGCAGGCGCGCGCCCTGGCCGCGGCGGCCCCTCCCTCTTCAAAAGGCTGAACCCATGACTGCTCCCATCTACATCCTGGGCGGCGCCCAGACCGATTTCGCATTGAACGCTTCGCGCCACGGCATGGGCCTGTTCGAGCTGATGCGCGAGGCCGTGAACGGCGCACTGCTCGACAGCGCGCTGGAAGCGAGCGACATCGAGTCTGGCCACGTGGGGAATTTCGTGGGCGAGCTGTTCGCGGGCCAGGGCCTGCTGGGCGGCATGTTCGAAGCCATCGACCCGGGCTTCCACGGCATGCCCTCGGGCCGCCACGAGGCCGCATGCGCCTCGGGCAGCATTGCCCTGCTCAGCGCCATGGCCGAGATCGAAGCGGGGCGCTACGACTGCGTGCTCGTGACTGGCGTGGAGCTGGAGCGCAACGTGCCCGGCGCCGTGGCCGCGCAGCATCTGGGGGCCGCCACCTGGGTACACGCCGAGGCACAGGACGCCACCTATGCCTGGCCCTACATGTTCAGCCTGATCGGCGAGGAATACGAGCGCCGCTACGGCCTGCGCCATGAGCACCTGGCCCGCATCGCAGAGATCAACGTGGGCAACGCGCGCCGCAACCCGTTCGCGCAGACCCGCGAGTGGCGCTACACCCCCGAGAGCTTCATGCAGCATGACGAGGCCAACCCCGTGATCGAAGGCATGATCCGCCGCCAGGACTGCGGCCAGGTGACCGACGGCGCTGCGGCGCTGGTGCTGGCCTCCCCCGCCTTCGCTCAGCGCTGGGCCGCGCGGCGCAACCTTGCGCCTGCGCAGGTGCCCCGCATCACGGGGTGGGGCCACCGGTCGGCCCATCTACGCCTCAAGGCCAAGCTGGATGCGAGCGCCGGCGCGCCCTACGTGTTCCCCCACGTGCGCCGCGCCATCGAGGACGCGTTCCGCCGCGCCGGCATCGCCGACGTGTTCGCACTCGACGGCATCGAGACGCACGACTGCTTCACCACCACCGAATACATGGCCATCGACCACTTCGGCATCACGCCGCCCGGGCAGAGCTGGCAGGCCATCGAGGGCGGTGTGATCGATGCGGGCGGGCGCCTGCCCATCAACCCCAGCGGGGGCCTGATCGGCGCGGGGCACCCCGTAGGCGCAACGGGCGTGCGCATGGTGCTGGACGCCTCGCGCCAGGTGACGGGCCGCGCCGGCGCCATGCAGGTCGAAGGTGCACGGCGCTTCGGCACCCTGAACATCGGCGGCAGCGCAACGACGGTGGTGAGCTTCGTGGTCGAGGCAGGCGCCTGAGATCTGGACCACCTTGGCCCATGTCTCGCCCCCGGGCTTCACGTGGGCCGCGAGATCATGTCGCCGCTGCAATCGCCGCATGGAGCGGCCCTGCCTCGGCCAAACGGCGCTACCCGACCCGAGCTTCCGTTTCCACCGGAATCGCACGGCGCAAAGCATCCCCGACGGGAGAGTGCTGTTCGGCCCAGGCCACCAGATCCTGGAGCACCGACGCAGGTACACCCTCTGCCGCAATCCGCACGGTGATATGGACGCCCTTGGGCCCGGCGGGAATGGCCTCGATCTGGCCAAGCAAGCCCCTGTTGTCCGAATCGCTGCTAACGGAAACCTCCAGCAGACTGAGGGCGATGCCCAGTTGTGCCGCCCGCATGGCGATCACGGTCGCATCGCAGTTCGCAAGGGCCGCCCGGAGAAACCACCCCGGCGTTGGCGCACTGCCGTCGCCTCCGATCGCTTTCGGCATATCAGTGATCAGCAGCTCCCCCTTGGAGCCCACCGCCTTGCAGCGCAAACCCGACTCCAGGGTCGCAATGGCAGGCTTGTCATGGGACAGGGCGTCCAGGGGATGGGTCGCAAAGTGATTCGCGAGCGTCTCCATGGCCTGTCGAATGTGCGAAGAACTCATGACGCAACCCCTTTCGGCACAGAATGGGCGCAGCGTACCGGACTTTTGAGCAGGCGCGAAGCATCGCCTGTGAAGCAGTGCAG
>JASLFM010000053.1 GCA_030150585.1 Acidovorax sp. | reverse complement strand
CTTTTTCCAGCAGGCAGGCACCCTGATCGTGTGGCACCGGCAGGATGCCGCCGAGGCCCAGCGGCTGCGCGGCCTGCTCGAGCGCACGCAGGCGCGGCTGCCCACGCTGCCGCACCTGCAGGTGCTCGGCAGCGACGGCGTGGCCCAGGCCGAACCTGCCCTTGCGCAGCGCTTCAACCAGGGCTTGCTGCTGCCCGGCGAGGGTCAGCTCGACAACCGCCAGTTGCTCGCCACGCTCGTGCTCACCATGGAGCAGCGCGGCGTGCAGGTGCACTGGCACACGGCGCGCGAACCCGGCCAGTTCACGCCGGGCGCGAGCGGCCAGCCCGACTGGGTGATCGACTGCCGTGGCCTGGGCGCGCGCGCGCAATGGCGCGAACTGCGCGGCGTGCGCGGCGAGGTCGTGCGCATCCATGCGCCCGAGGTGACGCTGCAACGCCCCACGCGCCTCGTGCACCCGCGCTATCCGATCTACATCGCGCCCAAGGAGAACCACCTGTTCGTGATCGGCGCGACCGAAATCGAGTCCGACGACCGCTCGCCCGCAAGCGTGCGCTCGGCGCTGGAGCTGCTCAGCGCCGCCTATGCCGTGCACAGCGGCTTCGCCGAGGGCCGCATCGTCGAGATCGCAACGCAGTGCCGCCCCACCCTGCCCGACAATCTGCCCGCCATCCGGCTCGTGGCGCCCCGCGTCATGGAGATCAACGGCCTGTACCGCCATGGCTTCATGATCGCCCCAGCCCTGCTCGACGTGGCGTTGGAGCTGCTGAACACGGGACAATCGCGGCTGGCCCCCGAGTTCGACTTGGCCATCCACCAGCCCTGCACCGCATGAAAGTCACCATCAACCAGAACCCCGCCGACCTGCCCGAGCACGCCACTGTGCAGGACGCGCTGGCAGCCATCGCCGCGCGCCCGCCCTTCGCCGTGGCCGTGAACACCCAGTTTGTCCCCAACACGCAGTACACGGCCCGCGTGCTCCAGGCCGGTGACCGCATCGAAGTGATTTCGCCCGTCACGGGCGGCTAAGACCATGACCACCGACTCCCTCGTCCTTTACGGCCAAACCTTCGAAAGCCGCCTGCTGCTCGGCACGGCACGCTACCCCTCGCCCGCCGTGCTCGAAGCGGCCGTGCAGCGCGCGCGGCCCGCCATGGTCACCGCCTCGCTGCGCCGCCAGGGCAGCAACCCGGCAGAGACCGGCGCGAGCTTCTGGGAGCTGCTGCGCCGCCTGGAGGTGCCCGTGCTGCCCAACACTGCAGGCTGCCACAGCCTGCAGGAAGCCGTGACCACGGCCCAGATGGCGCGCGAAGTCTTCGGCACGCCGTGGATCAAGCTCGAACTGATCGGCGACGACTACACGCTGCAGCCCGACACGCTGAACCTCGTCGAGGCCGCATCCCTGCTCATCAAGGATGGCTTCCAGGTGCTGCCCTACTGCACCGAGGACCTCGTGCTGTGCCAGCGCCTCGTGGACGTCGGCTGCCAGGCCGTCATGCCCTGGGCCGCCCCCATCGGCACGGGCCGCGGCCCCGTCAACCCCTATGCGCTGCAGACGCTGCGCGAGCGCCTGAACGTGCCTCTGCTCGTGGATGCGGGCCTGGGTCGCCCCTCGCATGCCTGCCAGGTCATGGAATGGGGCTACGACGGCGTGCTGCTCAACACGGCCGTCGCCCTTGCGCAGGACCCCGTGGCCATGGCCGGCGCGTTCGCCGACGCCGTGCAAGCCGGCCGCGCGGCCTGGCATGCGGGTGCCATGGCCGCTCAGGACTCCGCCCAACCCAGCACGCCCGTGCTCGGCACCCCTTTCTGGCACCACGGCACATGAACATCCGCGCGCAAGCCATCCTGACCCACCACGCGGCAGCCTTTGCAGGCCATGAGGCCCAGCCCATGCCCGCCCCCACGCAAGGCGGCACCATGTACCAGGCCGCGCTGCAGGCCGCGAGCGCGCTGGGCTTCATCGCCATCGACGCCGAATGCATCGCGCAAGCGTGGCAGCGGCAGGCCGACCGCACGGGCCAGGCCGACCCCGCCCACTGGCCCGACGACCCTCGCGACTTCGGCCTGCGGCAAGGCCAGCCCCGTTTTCCCGCCTGCCCCCAGGCCCTGGGCCTGTACGGCGTGCTGCCCGATGCCGCCTGGGTGGGCCGCATGGCCCGCGCAGGGGTGCCCACGGTGCAACTGCGCTACAAGAGCGAAGACCCCGAGGCGATCGCACGCGAAGTGCGCGCGGCCGTCGAGGCCGTGCGGGGCACGCCCGCGCTGCTGTTCATCAACGACCACTGGCGCGAGGCCATCGCGGCAGGCGCGTACGGCGTGCACCTGGGCCAGGAAGACCTGGATGCGCTGAGCGCCAGCGAACTTGCCGACCTGCGCGCATCGGGCCTGCGCCTGGGCGTGAGCACGCATGGCTACGCCGAAATGGTGCGCGCCAACGCCGTGGGGCCGAGCTACATCGCGCTGGGTGCGGTATTTCCTACCACGCTGAAGAAGATGGCCACTGCGCCGCAGGGCGTGGCACGGCTCGCGGCCTATGCACGCCTGATGCGCGGCTACCCGCTCGTGGCCATCGGCGGCATCTCCGCGGAGCAGTTCCCGCTAATCCTCGGAACGGGCGTAGGCTCGATCGCCGTGGTGCGCGCCCTGGTGCAGGCTCCCGACCCCGAGCAGGCCGCCGCAGACCTGCTGCGGCGCATGCGAGGGTAGCCGCCCCCCGTTAGCTCTTGGGCTTGGACTCGCGCGGCTCCAGTTCGAAGCGCAATTCGTACTTGTCGTCGCTGAGACCGAAGCCCACCGGCTGGCCCGATGCGGGCGGCGCCGTGACGGGCACTGCCGGCAGGTCGCTGATCGTGATGGGCGGCGGCTCGGTCAGGTCGATGTCGAGCATGGCCTCCGAGAGCGGGCGCTCGGCCAGGGCGGGTGCGGTCTGGGGCGCGAGTTCAAGATCACCGATCAGCGAGTCCAGCGAACGCTCCATGAGCGTCTCGGGGCGCTCCGTCGAGGCCTGCCCCCAATCATCCACAGGCTGCACCTCGGGCGTGATTGGCGCCGCGGGCGGCCCTAGCGGCGTGGTCCGCTTGCGCGGCGGCGGAGCGCCACGCGCGCTGGCCGGCGTGGTCTGGGCAATGGCCAGCAGCAGCAGCAAGTCATCGTAGGCAGCGAGATCGAACGGTGGCATGCTGGCACGCTGACCCTCCTCGTGGAACAGGTAGCCTTCGAGCAACGCAAGGATGGACGGCGAGGTCCACTGCGCCTCGATCTCGGCCAGGGCGTCGGTGTAGTGGTCCAGCCCTTTGCCCTGCTGACGAAAACGCGAGAACGCGGGCAAGTCGGCGTTGAAATGCCGCAGGAACTGCGCGCGCAGCCGCTCGAACTCTTCGGCACGGCCCAGTTGGTGGTACAGGCGCAGCAGTTCCAGGTAGGCAAACGGCGAGGTCTTGCCCCGGTCGGCAATGTGCTGCGTCAGCGCCCCGATGGCCTGATCGTGCTCGCCGACGGAGATGAAGAATTCCGCCTGCTGCAGGATGTCGAAGAGCTCCTCGGGGTTCACGATGTGCACCGCACGCGCGGCCTCAGCCGCAGGCGGCGCTACGGCGGCAACCTTTGTGGCAGGCGCGGGCGCGGGCACCGGCGCATCGGCCATAGGAGCAGTTGCCGGCATCGGCGCCGATACCGGCGCGGCAGGCTCGATGGGCGGCAGCGTGGTGTCCTCATCGTCCCAGGTATCGGAGGGGTGCGGCACCAGGAGGTGCTCCGCCACCTCTTTGTCGTGCGCAGACATCAGGGCCACCGAGTCGCGCCAGGCCTGCTCGGCCTTGGCATGGTCGCGCTGCATGCGCTTCCACATCCAGGCGGCCACGCCAACGGCCAAGGCCAGCGCAAGGGCCAGCATGTACACCACAGTGGATGAATAACGGTCGGCCTCGATGCTCTCCAGGCGCTCGCGCAGGTCGGCCATGCCCGAGCGCTCCTTCGCGACTTGCGCCTTCATGGCCGCCACCTGGGCCTCGAGCTCGCGCACGCGCTCCTGGCGCTCCTGCTCCTGAGGCGCGTCGCCCTGGGGCTCGCCGTTGAGAGCCTTCCATGCGGCAGCGGCTTGCGCCCGCCCGGAAGCCGGTGTCTGCGCCGGCTGCGCGGCCAATTCAGACGTGGAGCGCAATGCCGCAGGCGTCTGCGCTGCGGCTTCGATCGGCTCCATCACGAGCCGCGAGCGTGGCGCGGGCTGTGGTGCCGACGCGGCCGGTGGCTTGGCCTCGGTGGCCTTGCCGACCACTGGCGCGGCCTTGGCCACGGCAGCCGCCGGCGCCGCGGCCTTGCGAGGCTTGGGCTTGGGCTGCGGTGCGGCTGGAATGGGTGCCTGCGCCACGGCTGCAGGCGCCTGCTGCGCGCGCTGCACGGGGGCTGCAAGCTGGCGTGCCCCGGACCCCAAAGCGGCCGTGCCCGCAGAGGCACTGGGTACCGCAGCGACGGTGGAAAGCCGCGCAATATCGAGTGGCGCCGACGTGCTGGCCACGGTTTCTGGAAGTTGGGCCAGGAAGGTATAGCTGCGGGAAACCCGACCGGAGCAGCCTGCCGTCAAGGTGGCTGTGAGAACGGGCTCGTCCGCGACCACGAAGGCCTGCACGCGCACAGCCGCGGGGCGCCCGGGAATCTCGGGCAAAGGCACGACCCGCACTTTCGCGCTGCTGACAGGAACATCGCCCGACACCAGCTCCGCCGAGACGCAGGACGACGCGAGATCGGTGCCCTCGTCGGGCACGATCTCGAAGGACAAATCGATAGGAGAGCCCAGGACCACAGTGCCTCGGCTGTTCCCGAGCGAGAGAGCTGCGGCGCTCAGAGCAACCGCATACAGACCGGCCCCGATGATCGCGTCACATTTTTTCACAATGGTTTCTTTTCTATGCACTCGATTCTGGCACAGAAGTTTCGTGTAACACCACCGTGATAATGCAACCATGACTACCACCTCGTTTCCGATCATCGGCATCGTGGGCACCGGCGCCATGGGCCGCGGCATCGCCCAGATCGCGGCGCAAGCAGGCAGTGAAGTGCTGCTGCTCGACGCGCAACCCGGAGCGGCCGAAGCTGCCCGCTCCGCCCTCCTCGCCCAATGGCAACGCCTCGAAGATAAAGGGCGCGCCAGCGAAAGCCAAGTGAAAAGTTGGGCCAGCCTGTTGCGTCCTGTCGCCAACGTGGCGGATCTGTCGGCCTGCACCCTCGTGGTGGAGGCCATCGTGGAGCGGCTCGATGCCAAGCAGGCGCTGTTCGCGCAGCTCGAGTCCGTGGTGCGGCCCGATGCCATTTTGGCCACCAACACCTCGTCGCTGTCCGTGACGGCCATTGCCGCAGGGCTGCAGCATCCCAGCCGCTGCGCGGGCTTCCATTTCTTCAATCCCGTGCCGCTCATGAAGGTGGTGGAGGTGGTCGCGGGCCTGCGCACCGACACAACCGTATGCACCCGGCTGGCTGCCTACGCGCGCGAAATGGGACACCAGCCCGTGCAGGCACAAGACACGCCGGGCTTCATCGTGAACCACGCGGGGCGCGGCTTCGGCACCGAGGCGCTGCGCATCGTGGGCGAAGGCGTGGCCGATTTCGCCACCGTGGACCGCATCCTGCGCGACCAGGTGGGCTTCAAGCTCGGGCCCTTCGAGCTGATGGACCTCACGGCGCTCGACGTGTCGCACCCCGTGATGGAATCGATCTACCGCCAGTACTACGACGAACCGCGCTTTCGCCCTAGCGTGATCACGGCCCAGCGCCTGGCCGGCGGCCTGGTTGGCAAGAAGGCCGGCGAAGGCTTCTACCGCTATGTGGACGGCGCGGCCCAGGTGCCGCCAGAGCCCGCCGCGCCCGTGGTGGCCGATGCCGACATGCCACCCGTGTGGGTGTCGACGCGCGCAGCGCGCCGCGCCGAGCTGTACCAGTTGCTCAAGGACCTGGGCGCACGCATCGAGACCGGCACTTCGCCCTCGCCCCAGGCCATCACGCTCGTGGCGCCGCTGGGCTTCGACGTGACCACCGTGGCCGTGGTGGAGCGACTAGACCCGGCACGCACCATCGGCATCGACATGCTCATCGACGATGCCGCCACGAAGCGCCGCGTGCTTGCCACCAACCCCGCCACGCGCGTGGACATCCGTGATGCCGCGCACGCGCTCTTCGCGCGCGATGGCAAGGCCGTGAGCGTGATCCGCGACAGCGGCGGCTTCGTCACCCAGCGCGTGGTGGCCACCATCGTGAACATCGCGACCGACATCTGCCAGCAGCGCATCTGCAGCCCCCAGGACCTGGAGACCGCCGTCACCCTGGGCCTGGGCTACCCCCTGGGGCCTCTGGCCATGGGTAACCGCTGGGGGCCCACGAACATCCTCGAAGTGCTGTTCAACCTGCAAACCGTGTATGGCGACCCGCGCTACCGTCCCAGCCCCTGGCTGCGCCGGCGCGGCGCCATCGGTCTCTCCCTGCTCCACGAAGAGGAATAAAAGCAGCCATGCCCGCCCAGCTCCTGAGTGCCAGCGAAGGCCAGACCCTCGTGCTCACCATCAGCCACCCCGGGCGGCGCAACGCGTTCGACCCCGCGCTCTATGCGGCCGGCGTCGAGGCGCTCAATGGCGCCGAGCGCAACCCCGAGGTGCGCAGCGTGGTCATCACGGGCGCAGGCGGCATGTTCAGCGCGGGCGGCGACCTGCAGCGCCTGCAGGCCAACCGCCAGCAGGACGCGCAAGTACAGGCGCAGAGCATCGAGGCGCTGCACACCTGGATCGAAACCATCCGCACCTACCCCAAGCCCGTGATCGCGGCCGTGGAAGGCGCGGCGGCCGGTGCGGGCTTCTCGCTCGCGCTGGCCTGCGACTGCATCGTGGCCGCGCACGATGCGGCGTTCACCATGGCCTACAGCAAGGTGGCGCTCTCGCCCGACGGCGGCGGCAGCTGGCACCTCGCGCGGCTGCTGCCGCGCCAGCTCGCGGCCGAACTGCTGCTGTGCGGCGAGCGCATCGGGGCCGAGCGGCTGCACGCGCTGGGCGTGGTCAACCGCCTCGCCCCCACGGGCCAGGCACTGGCCACAGCGCTGGCTTTTGCGCAAGGGCTCAACGAGCGTGCGCCCAATGCCCTGGCCAGCATCAAGCAACTGCTGCTGGATGCGCCCGACGCCCCCTTCACCCGCCACCTGGCCGCCGAGCGCGATGCATTCGTGAAGAACCTCTTCCACGCCAACGCGGGCGAAGGCATCGCGGCCTTCCTCGACAAGCGCACCCCGCGCTACAGCTGAGCCGCGCAGCTGCCCGAGCGGCAGACACGCACGTGACAACCCTGCCCCAGGGCGCCGGTCCCGCACGCGACAATGGGCCGGTATTCAGTCACGCAAAAGACAGGCCATGGACGACCCGATTCTTACCATCGAAGAACGTGAGGCGATCAACTCCGGTCGCTGGTTTTCAACCCTCTCTCCCTCGCTGCGGCACGACATTCTCCGATGCGCCTACGTCAAACGCTTCAAGGACGGCACGCTGATCTGCGCGCGCGGCGAGCCGCCCGAAGAATGGATCGCCTGCGCCCGGGGCGCGGTGCGCGTGAGCTCCACCTCGATCTCGGGCAAGCAGATCACGCTGACCTATGTGGAGCCCGGCATCTGGTTCGGCGACGTGGCGATCTTCGACGGGGACCGGCGCACGCACGACGCCTATGCGCATGGCGACACCACGATCCTGTGCGTCTCCAAGGCCGACTTCCGCAAGATCCT
Source organism: Acidovorax sp. (assembly GCA_030150585.1). Lineage (GTDB taxonomy): Bacteria > Pseudomonadota > Gammaproteobacteria > Burkholderiales > Burkholderiaceae_C > JASLFM01. Next base: position 316 of record JASLFM010000053.1, on the reverse strand, counting down.
CTCCGCACATACCGAGTTCTACGAGGCCATGCTGCGCCTGCATGCACGGCGCATCCGCCAGCTCTACGGCCTGGTGGAAGACCTCAACACCCTGCCGCTGCGCGCGCGACTGGCCAAGCAGCTGCTGCACCTGGTGCGCAGCTACGGGGTGACCAGCCTCTCGCATGGCGGCGAGATCCGCATCGGCCTGCAGCTCGCGCAGGAGGAGCTGGCGCAGTTGCTGGGCGCATCGCGCCAGCGCGTCAACCAGGAACTCAAGACCATGGAGCGCGAGGAAGCCATCCGCATCGAGCCGGGCGGGCTCGTGGTGCGCGAC
>JASLFM010000024.1 GCA_030150585.1 Acidovorax sp. | reverse complement strand
ATTTCTGTGCACCTGCCTCTCTGCGTGCGGTACACGGCTGGCGCGATGCAAATGACAAGCCAAATCGGGCCCTAGCGCTTATGTAGCAAGCGCGAGCAGCTATCAATTATGGATATTGCGGCGACGGAGTGGGGCATGCCTCGCCCACGGCGTTGTCCTTACGCCCGCGCCATCAACGCCCGCTCGATGCGGTGGCGCTGCACCGTCGTCTTCGGCACCTTGAAGGGGAACCACGTGCGCACGTCCTCTTCCAGCCCGATGCCGTGCATGTAGTTGTAGATGGCTTTCTTCAGCCCCGCGCCCAGCGCGTCATGGTCCACGCCCGTGGGGTCGAAAAAGGCCACGTCGTTCTTCGCGAAGCCGCCCGGCGGCAGCGGCGCCAGCGTCACCCCGTACTCCCCGGGGTTCTGGCCCACAGGCGAATGCACGGTGCAGGCGAAGCGGTGGAAGAAACCGCTCTGGATGCAACCGTTCTCGAACAGCTGGCGCACGTACTCGAGCGCGTCCACCGTGTCCTGCACGGTCTGCGTGGGAAAGCCGTACATCAGGTAGGCGTGCACGAGGATGCCCGCGTCGCTGAAAGCCTTGGTCACGCGCGCCACCTGATCGACGCTGACGCCTTTTTTCATGAGTTTCAGCAGCCGGTCGGACGCGACTTCGAGCCCCCCCGAGATGGCGATGCAGCCGCTGTCGGCCAGCAGTTCGGCGAGGTCGGGCGTGAAGGTCTTTTCAAAGCGCACATTGCCCCACCATGAAATGCCGGTGCCGCGTGCGATCAGTTCGGTGGCCAGCGCCTTGAGCGCCTTGGGCGGCGCGGCCTCGTCCACGAAGTGGAAGCCCGTCTGCCCCGTCTCGGCCACTATGGATTCGATGCGGTCGGCCAGCACCTGCGCGCTCGCACCCTCGTAGCGGCCGATGTAGTCCAGCCCCACGTCGCAGAAGCTGCACTTCTTCCAGTAGCAGCCATGCGCCACGGTGAGCTTGTTCCAGCGCCCGTCGCTCCACAGCCGGTGCATGGGGTTGAGCATGTCCAGCAGCGACAGGTAGCTGGCGAGCGGCAGGCCGTCCCAGGTCGGCGTGCCGACTTCGGCGAAGGCCACGTCGGGCTCCACCAGGTTCACGTAGCGCACCTCGCCGCCATCGCGCACGAAGGTGCGCACCAGCCGCTGGCGGCCGCGCTCGCCGCGCAGATGCTCCAGCAGCGCGAGCAACGGGCGCTCGCCCGCGTCCAGCGTCACGTAGTCGAAGAAGTCGAACACGCGCGGGTCGCTGAGTTCGCGCAGCTCGGTGTTCACAAAGCCGCCGCCCAGCACGGTGACGGTGTGCGGATGCCGCGCCTTGATCGCCTGCGCGATGCGAAAGGTCCCGTAAACCGAGCCCGGGAACGGCACCGAGAGCAGCACCACGTCGGGCCGGTGGCGCTCCACGGCCTCGTGCGTGAGCGCGGCGAGCGCCTCGTCCACCAGGGTGGGTGCCTGGGCCAGCGCCTGGGCCAGCGGGTCGAACGTGGGCTGGCTGCCCGCGAGCTGCTCGCCATAGCGCACGAACTCGAAGCGCTCGTCCACCGCATCGCGCAGCACATCGGCCAGGTCGTTGAGGTAGAGCGTGGCCAGGTGCTTGGCCTTGTCGGTCAGGCCCAGGGTGCCGAAGGCCCAGCCGAGCGGGTCGCCGCTGCCGTCGTCCTCGTACACGTCGAGCGCCGCGAAGCGCGGCCCCTCGGGCAGGTACTGGCGGCCGACGATGCGGTGGGCCAGCGTGCCGTCGCGCCCCTGCAGGAAGGCGATGGTGGGGCCGATGGTGGCGAGGTAGCGCGCCTGCTGCGCAAGAAAGGACTGCACGGCCGGGCTGCGCGCGGCAGCAGGCAGCGCCTGCGCACGTTCCGCGATGCGCGCAAGCCCCTCGCGCGAGAGCAGGCGCAGCACGAGCGCGATGGCGAGATCTTCCTGCCACGCCCCCACGCCGCGCGAGCGCAGGAAGCCCGTGAGGTAGGCGGTGGACGGGTAGGGCGTGTTGAGCTGCGTCATCGGCGGGATGACGGACAGCACGCGGAGCGTGGCAGCGGGCATGCGAATGGGGAGGGTGCGCGAAGCGCGATTATCCCGGTTGGGCCCGGGAGGCGCATGGCACGCCCCTCGGCTACGTCAGGTCAACCGTCTGGCCGCGCCGCGCCTGTTTGGCCTGGTACATCGCGCGGTCGGCCTCGCGCAGTACCTGGTGCTCGTCCAGGCCGCCGGGGGCGGCCGCGATCACGCCCACGCTGGCGCCGGGGTAGTCGATCGTGACGCCTTCGCAATGAAAGCGCCCCGCCGTGGCTTCGGCGATGCGCTGGGCGAAGGCCTCACGCGCGGCGTCCACCCCCGGCCCGGGCGCGGGCCCGGGACCGACCACGACGAACTCGTCGCCGCCGTGGCGGGCCGCGAAGTCCTGGGCGCGCAGCGCGCCTTGGAGGCGCAGGGCGATGTCGGCGAGGAACTGGTCGCCCACCTCGTGGCCATGCGTGTCGTTGATGAGCTTGAACCCATCGAGGTCCAGGAAGGCCACGAGCACCGTGGCGTGCTGGCGCGCACCCTGCGCGAGCTGGCGCCGCAGCGTCTCCATGAGCGCGCGGCGGTTGGGCAGGCCGGTGAGCAGGTCGGTGGAGGCGTGGGCCGCGAGCCGCGCGTTGGCCGCCAGCAGCTGCTGCACGAGCCGCTCGCGCTCAATCTGCTGGCCGATCAGGCGTGCGAAGAGCCGCAACACATGGTGCGCCCGGGGCGTCATTTCGTGGCGGCTCGCGCTGGCCGCGCACAGGGTTCCGAACAGTCCGGCGTCAGCCGTTTCCACGGGGGTGCTCACGTAGGTCTGAATGCCCAGGTCTGCGGCGGCGGCCGAGTCGCCCCAGCATCCGCGCACGTCGTTCGTGAATGGCCGGCCTTCGTCGAGCGCACGCTTGCACAGCGTGTCGTGCCAGGGAACGGACAGGCCTTCAGGGATATGCAGCTGTCGCGTGTTGCGCGCGTGGAGGACGCGCTGCACGCCCTGCTTGAGATCGACCACGGTGAGGTAGGTCGACTCCAGCCCCGTCACGGCCTCCAGCATTTCGAGCAGCGGGCGGGTCAGCTCCTCGACGGTGCGTGCGGAGGAGACGGACTGGGAAAGCTGCTCGATCAGGGCATCCATGCGGAAAATTATGCCCCGTGTCCGCCGATTCGGGGCAAGAGGCCGGTGCGCCCCGTGAGTTGGCCGACGATCGCGGCCTTGAGCGGCGGCAGGCGGTTGGCGCCTGCGAGCACGATCTGGCGCAGCAGCCGGGGCAGCGGCCGGGCGTCGGTGTACAGGCGCACGATGGCGTTGGTGCCCTGGTAAATGGGCCAGGCGTGCAGGTGGTGCCAGCGCGCATAGGGTGCGAGCGCGGCGGCGTCGCCGATGTCGCGGCCTTGGCCGCGCGCCTCGGCCAGCGCCTGGGCCAGGCGCTCCACGCCCGCCAGGCCCAGGTTGTAGCCATGGGCTGTCACCGGGTGCATGCCCACGGCGGCGTCGCCGATCAGCGCGCAGCGCGGCCCCGTGAAGCGCTGCGCGTACACGGCCACGAGCGGGTAGGCGTGGCGCTCTCCCACGAGCCGCATGGCGCCCAGGCGGTGCTGGAATTGCTCGGCCACGCACGCCGCGAAGTCCCCGGGCGCGAGGGCGAGCAGGGCGGCCGCGTCGGCGCTGCCGGCCGTCACCACGACGGAGCACAGGGGGGCGCCGCTTTCGGGATCGTCGGGCAGGGGCAGCACGGCCAGCGTGCGCTCGTAGCCGAAGCATTCGTGCGCCGTGCCGCCGTGCGGCTGCTCGTGCTGCATGCGGCAGACGATCACGGTGCGGCCGAAGTCCGTCATCGCCGCGCCAATGCCGAGCTGGCGCCGCGTGGCCGAGAAGCGGCTGTCGGCGGCCACCACGAGCGGCGCGGTGAGCTGCTCCTGCGGCCTGCCGTCCAGGACGTAGTCCACCTGCGCGTGGCCAGGCTGTACGGCCACGCGCGTGACCTGGGCGCTGCCGACGATGCGCACCCCGGGCGTGCGCGCCGCCACGGCCCAGGCGCTGCGGCGCAGCGCGTGGTTGGGAGCTATCCAGCCCAGGTGCGCCAGGCCGCTGCTGCCCGCATCCAGCGCCATGCCCGGGCGCGGGCCCACGGGACCATCGTGCACCTGCGCGTCGCGCAGCTGGCCGACCTCGTGCGCGGCCAGCGCCTGCCACGTGCCCAGGCGCTGCAGCAGCGCGGCGCTGGGGTGGGTGAGGGCGATCTCGCGGCCGTCGGGCGCGGGCGCGGCCAGCGCGGCCTCGCTCTGCTGGTCGAGCACGGTGGAGGTGAGGCCGGCCTGGGCCAGGGCGATGGACAGCGACAGGCCGGCGGGGCCTGCGCCGACGATGAGGACGTCGCTGTGCATGGGATTCCAGGGGATGCGCCCGGCGGGCGGAGCGGCCATTGTGGGCAGCGTGCGCGCCGCATGCCTTGCACTGCGTCAAGAAGCGTTGTCCTTTGGGCGACGCCGCGGCGCGGCGGGCCGCTGCTACGCTGTGTGCCATGGAGACAAAAGCCCCCCCCTTCATCCCCCGCCTTCGCCTGTACCAGGACTGGCTGCGCGCCGAACGCGGGCTCTCGTTTGCCGACTATGACGCGCTGTGGCGCTGGTCCGTGACCGACCTCGACGCCTTCTGGCAGAGCGTGTGGGACTTTTTCGACCTGCGCTCGCCCACACCGCACACGGCCGTGCTGGCGCGCAACCGCATGCCGGGCGCGCAGTGGTTTCCCGGCGCGCAGGCCAACTACGCGCGCCAGGTGCTGCGCCACGTGGACGCCGCGCACGCGGCCGGGCAGCCCGCCATCATCAGCCGCAACGAGAAGGGCCTGCACCGCGAGCTGTCGTGGCCCGAACTGCGGCGCCAGGTGGCGGCGCTGGCGCTGCACCTGCGGGCCCAGGGCGTGCAGCCCGGCGACCGCGTGGCGGCCTACCTGCCCAACATTCCCGAGGCCATGGTGGCCTTTCTCGCCACCGTGAGCATCGGCGGCGTGTGGAGCGTGTGCGCGCCCGACATGGGCACGCACGCGGTGCTCGACCGCTTCCGCCAGATCGAACCCAAGGTGCTGATCGCCGCCGACGGCGTGACCTACGGCGGGCGCGACATCGACCGCACCGCGGTGATCGGCGAACTGCGCGCAGCGCTGCCCTCGCTCGTGCACGTGCTGCTGGTGAACAACCTCGATGCTTCCAAAACAATAGCTGATACCGCAAGCTACGCAAGCGCTACAGCCCGGAATGATGCCGAAGTGGCCGCCTTCGAGCCGCTGTGGCTGCCATTCGACCATCCGCTGTGGATCGTCTACTCGAGCGGCACCACGGGCCTGCCCAAGCCCATCGTGCACGGCCACGGCGGCATGGTGCTTGTGGCGCTGCAGCTCAAGGGCCTGCACAACGACATCGGCTGCAGCTACGAGGCCAACAGCTTCGGCGAGCGCTACCACTGGTACAGCTCCACCGGCTGGGTGATGTGGAACGCACAGGTCAGCGGCCTGCTGGGCGGCACCACCTGCGTGATCTACGACGGCAACCCCGGCGGCAGCAAGGACAAGCCCGACTGGGGCGTGCTCTGGCGCTTCGCGGCCGAGACGGGCGTGACCTGCTTCGGCGCGGGTGCGGCCTTCTACGCCAACTGCATGAAGGCGGGGCTGCAGCTGGCCGACTGCGGCGACCTCTCGCGCATCCGCGTGCTGGGCACCACGGGCTCGCCGCTCTCGCCCGAGGTGCAGGTGTGGGGCACCGAGCAGTTCGCACGCATCGGCACGCCGGGCATCTGGTGGAACAACATCTCGGGCGGCACCGACTTCTGCGGCGCCTTCATCGGCGGCCACCGCGAGCTGCCCATGGTGCCCGGCGAGATGCAATGCCGCATGCTCGGCGCGGCCGTGGAGGCCTGGGACGCCGAGGGCCGGCCCGTGCTGGACGCCGTGGGCGAGCTGGTGTGCACCCAGCCCATTCCGTCGATGCCGCTGTACCTGTGGGGCGACGCGGACGGCTCGCGCTACCTCGCGAGCTACTTTGACATGTACCCGCCCGGCCACGGCCGCCAGCCGGGCGGTGGCGACGGCCCGCCCGAGATGGGCGCCGTATGGCGCCACGGCGACTGGCTGAAGATCGGCACCCACGGCGGCTGCACCATCTACGGCCGCAGCGACGCCACCATCAACCGCCACGGCCTGCGCATGGGCACGAGCGAGATCTACAGCGCCGTGGAAAGCCTGCCCGAGGTGCTCGACAGCCTGGTGGTCGACCTCGAATACCTGGGCCGCGAGAGCTACATGCCGCTGTTCGTGGTGCTGCGCGAAGGCCTGGCGCTCGACGATGCGCTGCGCGCGCGCATCAACGCGGCGATCCGCACCGCGCTCTCACCGCGCTTCGTGCCCGACGACATCCTGCAGGTGGCCGAGGTGCCACGCACCCTCAGCGGCAAGAAGCAGGAGCTGCCCATCAAAAAGCTGCTGCTGGGCCAGCCGATCGAGAAGGTGGTCAACCGCGATGCCATGGCCAACCCCGGGTGCCTGGCGTGGTACGTGGACTTTGCCGCGCGGCGCATGGCCTGTGGCGCTTCATAAAACGCAGCTGGGAGCGCTGGATGGGCGAGCACTTCAGCGCATTTTCGTTGCTGTTTCGCGAAACCGCGCGGCCGCTGGCGACTCGGTGCCTGGGAGGTAGGCGAGGCACAAGGCCATGCTCTCGTCGGGTGCGAGATCGGCCAGTTCGCGGTATTCGATGACTTCGCTGGCATACCGGCGCATGACGGACGGAACCAGTGCGACGCCCAGGCCGCTTTCCACCAGGGCCAGGAGGGTCTGCACCTGCGTCGCCTCCTGGGTGATGCGGGGCACGAAGCCCGCCCTCTGGCAGGCAGCCATCGCCAGCGAGCGCAGGCTGGCCGCCACGCCTTCGGCATACATGAGAAAGCCCTCTCCTGCGAGGTCGCGGACCCGGATGGAGTCGCGCTTGGACAGGAAATGCCCCTTGGGGAGGGCCAGGATGAGCCGTTCCGGCTCCAGGGGCAGCAGCGTTGCCGCCGTCGAGATCATGAGCGGCGTTCGCACCAAGCCCAGGTCGAGTGCGCCATCCTCCAACTGCTCGATGATCGACACCGAAGTGGCTTCGCGCAGCTGCAGTTCGACGGCAGGGTGGAGGGCCCGGTAGGCGGGCAGCAGCCGCTGCAGCAGCCCGAAGGTCGTGGTGCCGACAAAGCCGATGCGCAGCGTTCCGCCGGTCCCTGCCATGGCGTCGCGGGCGGCGCCCAGCACCTGCTTTTCGTAGAAGAGCAGGCGCTTGGCTTCCCGCAACACGGCCTCTCCCGTGGGGGTGAGGGCCACGCCAGCCGGCCCCCGGTCGAAGAGACGCGTGCCCAACTCTGCCTCGAGCTTCTGAATGGAAACGGACAAGGGCGGCTGGGCCATGTGGAGCCGCTCAGCCGCACGGCGAAAGCTGCCTGCTTGTGCCAGTACAACGAAGTGTCGGATGCGCTTGAGATCCATGGGCGAAAGGGGGCAAGCTGCGCGCCATGGGCCGGACGCGCCGTGTGGAGGAGATGGTATGGAAACCCCAGGAAGAGATACACAAACAGTGTCGCAGCCACGGGCGGCTACCGGTGGATTTCCCAGCAGGATCTCTGGAAAACCACTATCTGCCATACCGAAGACGTTATGGCATCCACGCCAAACAATATTGGACGCATCGACCAGCGATCCCTAATCTCCGAAGCATCAAAAGAAATCGCCCGAGGGGCACGTGCACCGTGAGCAACTCGCGGTGGCGGTTCAACGCCGGCGGCTGCAGCCGGGTGTGGGCCTGGTGCTCACGGAAGGAGATGGGGATATGGCGGGGCCACTGGAAGGACTGCGCATTCTGGACATGACCTCGGTCCTGATGGGGCCGTTTGCCACGCAGGTGTTGGGGGACATGGGGGCCGATGTCATCAAGATCGAGTCGCCCGAGGGCGACACGGTGCGGCACCTGGGGCCCATGCGGAGCCCCGGCATGAGTGCCGGCTTCCTGCACGTGAATCGCAACAAGCGCAGCGTTGTCCTGGACCTGAAGGACTCGGCGGGCCGCGCCTCGCTGCTGGAGCTGGCCCGAACCGTGGATGTTTTCGTGAGCAATGTGCGCCCGGCGGCGCTGGCACGGCTGGGGCTGTCCTATGAGGACTTTCTGGAGGCCAATCCGTCCATCATCCACGTGTCCCTTGTCGGGTATGGACAAAACGGCCCCTATGCCGCGCGTGCGGCCTATGACGACATGATTCAGGCCGCTTGCGCCGTTCCGTCCCTGATCGCCGAAGTGGGCGACGGGGTTCCTCGGTATGTGCCGCTGGCCATCGTGGACCGCATCGTGGGCCAGGCAGCGGCCACGGCCATCCTGGCGGCGGTCCACCATCGCATGAAGACGGGCGTGGGGCAGGCGGTCGAGGTTCCGATGTTCGAGACGATGGTGCCCTACGTGATGAGCGAACACATGGCGGGGCATACGTACGACCCGCCCGAAGGTGGCATCGGCTACAAGCGTTTGCTGGCACCCTCCCGGCAGGCCTATGCGACGGCGGACGGCCATGTCTGCACGGTCTTGTACACCTCCAAGCACTGGCGCTCGTTTTTTCGGCTCGTCGGTGCCGAGGAGCGCTATGCCTCGGACCCCCGCATGGCAACGATTGCGGCACGCACGCACCACATCAGCGCGCTTTATGCGGAGGTGGCGGGCTATCTGCGCACCCGGCCGACAGCCTACTGGATCGAAGAGCTCACGCGGCTGGATATTCCCGTCATGCCCCTGCACACGCTCGAGAGCCTCATGCGCGACCCCCATCTCGCCGCGGTGGGCTTCTTCAAGAAGACGCTCCATCCCACGGAAGGTCCCATGGTGGAGATGGCGGGGTTGGGCAATTGGTCGCAAACGCCCCCCTCGGTAACGCGACCGGCGCCGCTGTTGGGTGAGCACACCGATGAAGTACTCAAGGAAGCAGCCAGGCTTGCGGCAGCCCCCGCACGCCCAGCTTTGGAAAGAGGGGCCGTCTGAGCCCCTCGGGATGGAGAGCAGGGCCGCAGGGCCCAACAACGACAGGAGACATCAATGACAAGGACTTGGACGCGGCTTGCCGCCAGCCTCGTGGCCGGTGCTGCGCTGCTATCGATGAATGGGGTGCAAGCCCAGGGCGGCTATCCCAGCAAGCCGATCCGCATGCTGGTGGCATTCCCGGCCGGGGGACCGACCGACGTCAATGCGCGCCTGTTCGCCCAGTACATGACCGACAAACTGGGCCAGCCGGTCGTCGTGGACAACCGCCCCGGTGCCGGGGGCAACGTGGCCTCCACGGCGGCAGCGAGTGCTCCCAAGGATGGGTACACGCTGCTCTACAACACGTCATCCTTCCTGTTGGGTGCACTGACGTACAAGTCCGCGACGCACGATCCGCTCAAGGATTTCGCCCCCGTGGCCAGAACGGTGGGGGTGCCGTTGGTCGTGGCGATGTACCCGAAGGTGCCGGCCAGCAGCATGCAGGAGTTCATCGCGCTGGCGAAGAAGAATCCGGGGGCCATGAACTATGCATCCTCTGGCGCGGGCACCATCGACCACCTCGCCTTCGCGATGCTGGAGGCGCAGCTCGGCATCAAGCTCACGCACATTCCGTACAAGGGCACTGCGCCTGCGCTCACGGATCTGGTGGGTGGCCAGACGCAGACCTTCATGACGACGCTCAACACGGTGCTGCCCTTCGTGCAGAACAGGCAGCTGACAGCGCTCGCCGTCGGCTCCAAGGTGCGTTCTCCCTTGCTGCCCCAGGTTCCTACACTCGCCGAATCCACCGGCATTGCGAGCGTTGAACTCACCGCCTGGAACGGCATCGTGGTGCCGGCCGGCACGCCGAAGGAGGTCATCGAACGCTTGAACCAGGTGGTCAACGAGACGCTCAAAGATCCAGAATTCCTCAAGAAGCTCGAGGCCAGCGGCGCAGAGCCCTATGGCGGAACGCCCGCAGCCTATGGGAAGTTCCTGGCCGAGGAGCAAGGCCGGTTCGCCAAGATCATCAGCGAGGCCGGACTGGAGCGGCAGTAGCGCGTTTTCTGGAGGGGCTTAGCGGGGTCTCGCGGCTGCTGCGGTTCAGCCCGGGCGGTCCCAGTTCTGCCCTTCCACGCGCGGTACGCTCGCAAAGCGCAGCGCGTGCTCGGTGAAGCGCTCCACCACGCGGCTGGTGCCCCCGGCCAGGCGCGCCAGCGCGATGCCCACGTGAAAGCCCGGCGGGTTGTCGGTGAGCGCCAGGCATTTCACGCCGCGCGGCACCACCTGCCGCGCCACGCTGGCCACCAGGCCCACGCCCAAGCCCGAGGCCACCAGGCTCATGATGGTCTGCACCTGCATCGCCTCCTGCGCCACGCGCGGTGCAAAGCCCGAGAACTGGCAGCGCATCATCGCCAGGGCCGAGAGGCTGGGCACCTTGTGCTGCGGGTACATGATGAAGGGCTCGTGCGCGGCCTCAGACAGCGCGATGGCGTCGCGCTGCGCGAGCGGGCTGCTCTCGGCCACGGCCAGCACGAAGTCGTCGCGGTCCAGCGGCAGCAGCTCGAAGCCGCTCGGGTCCAGCACCGGGTAGCGCAGCAGGCCGGCATCGAAGCGCCGCGACACCAGCCCTTCCAGGATCTCGGACGACGTGGCCTCGCTCAGCTCCAGCGCGATCTGCGGATAGCGCTGGCGCAGCGAGGGGATGAGCTGCGGCAGCAGTGCATAGGTGGCCGAGCCGATGATGCCCAGGCGCAGCCGCCCGCCTTCGCCTTCGCGCGCGTCCTGCACCGCTTGGCGGCACTGCTGGGCGTGGAACAGCGCGCGGCGTGCGTCCCCCAGCATGGCCTCGCCGGCCGGGGTGAGCACCACGCCCGTGGTGGTGCGCTCGAACAGGGGGCTGCCCAGCTCTTCTTCCAGCTTGCGGATGGAGACCGACAGCGGCGGCTGCGCCATGTGCAGGCGCTCGGCCGCGCGGTGGAAATTGCCGGTTTCCGCCAGCGCCACAAACTGGCTCAGTTGCCTCAGGTTCATGCGATATACGAAAAGTATCGAAATCTAAATTTTTAATATTAGACAGCATGTTGCGGCCTGCCTAGAGTGCCAGCTCCAGCCCCTGTGGGGCGCCATGACGGAGCAGAGACTCCAAGGAGACACACCCCATGCCATCCCAACGCAGAACCGCTCTGCGCGCCCTGGCGGGCGCCGGCCTTGTTGCCCTGGGCGCTGCCCTCGCGCCCGCCGTGCAGGCGCAGGCCTTCCCGTCCAAGACCCTCAAGTTCGTCGTGCCCTTCGGGCCCGGCAGCGGCACCGACACCTCGGCGCGCTACTTCGCGCGCAAGCTGCAGGAACTCACCGGCCAGGCCGTGGTGGTGGAGAACAAGCCCGGCGCCAACGGCTTCATCGCGGTCAAGCAGGTGCTCGCGGCACCGGCCGACGGCTACACCGTCTTCATTGGCAGCAACTCCACACTGGCGGTAAATGCAGCGCTGTTCAAGGAGCTGCCCTACGACCCGGTGAAAGACTTCGCGCCGCTGACCATGATGATGCGCTCGCCCGCCATGCTGGCCACGGCCCCGCAGGCGCCCTTTGCCGACCTCAAGGGGCTGGTCAGCTATGCCAAGGACCACCCGGGCAAGGTGAACTTCGGCGCGGGCTCGGCCGGCTACCAGCTCATGGGCGAGCTGCTCAACGACAGCGCCGGCGTGCAGACCGTGCACGTGCCGTTCAAGGGTGCCGGCGAGACCATGACCGCCCTGGCCGCAGGTACTGTGGACTACGCGTTTGCCGAGGTCACGGCGGTGCAGGAGCTGGCCAAGGGCGGGCGCGTGAAGGTGCTGGCCGTGGCGGCGGACAAGCGCGTGGCCACCTCGCCCGAAGTGCCCACCGCCAGTGAAGCCGGCCTGCCCGGCTTCGAGGCATACACCTGGGTGGGTGCCATGGTCAGCAGCAAGACCCCCGCAGCCGAGACCGCCAAGCTGGCCGAGCTGTTCACCACCATCTCCAAGATGGACGAGACCCGCGCCTTCTACGAGCGCCTGGGCGCCACGCCGATGACTGGGGGCCCCGCGCAGATGCACGAGTTCCAGAAGAAGGAAATCGCGCTGTGGAAACGCATCGTCACCCAGGCCAAGGTGCCCTTGCAATGAGCCAGCCGGCCGCCCCGCAAGCCGGCGCGCTGCAGCACGTGAAGGTGCTGGATCTGTCGCGCGTGCTGGCCGGCCCCTGGGCCGCCCAGACCCTGGGCGACCTGGGCGCCGAGGTCATCAAGGTGGAGCGTCCCGGCAGCGGCGACGACACGCGCGCCTGGGGCCCGCCCTACGTGACCGACCCTGCCGGCCAGCCCACGGGCGAGTCGGCCTACTACATGTGCACCAACCGCAACAAGCAGTCGGTGACCATCGACTTCACCCGTCCCGAGGGGCAGGAGCTGGTGCGGCGCCTGGCGCAGCAGTGCGACGTGCTGGTGGAAAACTTCAAGACCGGGGGCCTGGCGCAGTACGGGCTGGACTATGCCTCCTTGAGCGCGCTCAACCCGCGCCTGGTGTATTGCTCCATCACGGGCTTCGGGCAGAGCGGGCCCTATGCGCACCGCGCCGGCTACGACTTTCTGATCCAGGGCATGGGCGGGCTGATGAGCGTGACCGGCCGCCCCGACGGCGAGGACGGTGGCGGCCCGATGAAGGTGGGGGTGGCGCTCACCGACATCCTCACCGGCCTGTACGCCAGCACCGCGATCCTGGCCGCGCTGCAGGCGCGCGAGCATACCGGCCGCGGCCAGCACATTGACCTGGCGCTGCTCGATGTGGGCGTGGCGTGCCTGGCCAACCAGGGCATGAACTACCTGTACGGCGGCAAGGTACCGCAGCGCATGGGCAACGCGCACCCCAACACCGTGCCCTACCAGGACTTCCCCACGCGGGATGGCCACATGATTCTGGCGGTGGGCAACGACGGGCAATTCGCGCGCTTTTGCCACGCCGCGGGCCAGCCCGGCTGGGCGCAGGATGCGCGCTTTGCCACCAACGCCGCGCGCCTGGCGCACCGCGACGTGCTGGTGGCGCTGATCCGGGGTGTGACGGTGGACAAATCCACGCGCGACTGGGTCGCGCTGCTGGAGCAGCACGGCGTGCCCTGCGGCCCCATCAACACCGTGCGCGATGTGTTCGACGACCCGCAGGTGAAGGCGCGCGGCATGCAGATCGCCATGCAGCACCCCCAGGCAGGCAGTGTGCCGCTGGTGGCCAGCCCCATGCGCCTGTCGGACACGCCCGTGAGCTACCGCCATACGCCCCCGCAACTGGGGCAGCACACCGACGCGGTGCTGGCCCGCCACCTTGGCCTTGCGCCCGAGGCACTGCAAACCTACAGAGACAACGGAGTTTTGGGATGAGTACCCTGGATTCACTCGCGCTCACGCGCATCCCCCCCGAGGACGAGGCCCTGCGCGCCGAGGTGCGCGCCTTCCTGGCCGCGGCGATTGCCGATCTGCCTGCGCATGTCCGCGCGCGCTCGTGGGGCGGCTACAGCAGCGAGCTGAGCCGCAAGCTGGCCGCCCGCGGCTGGGTCGGCGTGACGCTGCCCCAGGAATATGGCGGGGGAGGGCGCAGCGCCTTCACGCGCTATGTGCTGGTCGAGGAGTTCCTCGCCTGCGGCGCGCCCGTGGGCTCGCACTGGATCGCCGACCGCCAGAGCGCGCCGCTGATCCTGAAGTACGGCACCGAGGCGCAAAAGCAGTTCTACATCCCCAAGGTGTGCCGGTGCGAGGCGTTCTTCTGCATCGGCATGAGCGAGCCGGGCGCGGGCTCGGACCTGGCCAGCGTGCGCACCCGTGCCACGCCCAATGACCAGGGTTTTTTGCTCAACGGCCAGAAGATCTGGACCACCAACGCGCACCACTGCCAGTACATGATTGCGCTGGTGCGCACCTCCGGCAGCAGCGAGGACCGCCACAAGGGCCTCTCGCAGGTCATCGTGGACCTGTCGCTGCCCGGCGTCACGGTGCGCCCGATCGAGGACCTCTCGGGCGACAGCCATTTCTGCGAGGTGTTCTTCGACAACGTGCAACTCGCCCCTGATGCCCTGGTCGGTGCCGAAGGCCAGGGCTGGGAGCAGGTCACGGCCGAGCTGGCGTTCGAGCGCAGCGGGCCGGAGCGGCTGTTCTCCAGCATCGTGCTGTTCGACCAGTGGCTTCAGTACGTGCGCACACCGCAAGGCCGCACTGCGTCGGCCCAGCGCCTGGCGGGCCAGGTGCTCACGCAACTCGCGCCGCTGCGCGCCATGTCGGTGGCCATCCAGGACAAGCTGGTGCGCGGTGAAAGCCCCATCGTCGAGGCCGCCCTGGTCAAGGAGCTGGGCACCACGCTGGAGCAGATGATCCCCGCGGCCATCGCCGACGACCTGTTCGCCCGCGAGGCCGAGGACGTGCCGGTGGAGCTGCTGATGACCCTGAAATACGTGACCGAGGCCTCGCCCTCGTTCTCTTTGCGCGGCGGCACGCGCGACATCCTGCGCGGGATGATCGCCCGGGGCCTGGGCCTGCGCTGAAACGGAGCCACGACATGAGCCAAGACAACGACCTGTTTGCCGACGCGGCCCGCCAGGTGCTGGCCGACCAGTGCACCCCCCCGGTGGTGCGCGCCATCGAATCCGGCGGGCGCGCTGCGCCGGCCACGCAACAGCTGTGGGCGCAGCTGGAGGCCACGGGCCTCGCCGATGCGCTGCTGCCCGAGGACGAGGGCGGCGCCGGCCTGGGCCTGACCGAGGTGTTCGGCGTGCTGGAGCAATGCGGCGCGCACGCGCTGCCGCTGCCGCTGGGCGAGACCATGGTGGCGCGCGCGCTGCTGGCCCAGGCCGGCGTAGCGCGCCCCGCCGGCAGCATCACGCTGGCGCGTGGCGAGCGGCTGCCCGATGGCGGCCTGCGCTCTGCCCTGGTGCGCAGCGGCCAGGTGGCCGACCATGTGCTGGTGCAGGCCGGGAGCAGCTGGCACCTGCTGGGCACGGCCGGTGCGCAGTCCGCGCCCCAGGCGCTGGCGCTGGATGCCACCCTGGCCTGGTCTGCGGCCCAGGTGCAGGCCGCGCCCGGGGTTCCGGTGGACTCCGCCCAGGACGCCCGCACTCTGCAGGCCGCCGTGGTGGCCGCGCAGATGGCGGGCGCCCTGATGAACGTGTTCCAGCGCACGCTGCAGTACGCCAACGAGCGCCAGCAGTTCGGCCGCCCCATCGGCAAGTTCCAGGCCATCCAGCACCAGCTCGCGGTGATGAGCGAGCATGTGTTCGCCGCGCGCATGGCCGCGCAGCTGGGCTGCAGCGGAGCCGGTGTGCAGACCGACCGGCTGCGCGTGGCCACCGCCAAGGCGCGCTGCAGCGAGGCGGCGCTGGCCGTGGCCGAGTTCGCCCACGCCATCCACGGCGCCATCGGCTTCACCGCGGAATACGACCTGCAGCTGTTCACCCGGCGCCTGCACGCCTGGCGCCAGACGGCCGGCAGCGAGTCCTACTGGCACGACGTGGCGGGCGAGGCCCTGCTGCAGCACCAGGGGATGACGCTGGACATCGTGCGCCGCATCACCGAGGTGGAAGCGGCGCTTTGAAGGCACCTCTGGGATGCTTCTAAAACCATAGCTGCTTGCGCTTTTCATAAAAGGATTTCATTGCCTTCTTGCATTGAAAGTCAATCAAGACAAGCGCGGCCAGCTCCTCTTTTGATAACGGAGACTCCATGGCCTTTCTGACCCTTGAACGCGACGGCGGCATCCTCACCGTCACCATGAACCAGCCCGAGACGCGCAACGCGCTCACCGGCAACACGGCCGTGCAGGAGTTCGTGCAGCTGTGCGACACCGTGCGCAAGGACGCCAGCGTGAAGGTCGTCATCCTCACCGCCGCCGGCCCGGTGTTCAGCTCGGGCGGCAACGTCAAGGACATGAAGCGCTTCCTCGACGATGCGCTCACGCCCGACCTGATCCGCGAGGAATACCGCCAGGGGATCCAGCAGATCCCCAACGCGCTGGTCCAGCTCGACGTGCCGGTGATCTGCGCCGTCAACGGCCCGGCCATCGGCGCGGGGCTGGACCTGACCTGCATGTGCGACATCCGCATCGCGGCCGAGACGGCCACCTTCGCGGAGAGCTTCGTGCGCGTGGGCATCGTGCCCGGCGACGGCGGCGCCTGGCTGCTGCCGCGGGCCGTGGGCATGGCCAAGGCCTCCGAGATGGCCTTCACGGGCGAGGCCATCAGCGCCCAGGAGGCCCTGGCCTGCGGCCTGGTCAGCCGCGTGGTGCCGGCCGACCAGCTGCTGCCCACGGCGCGCGCGCTGGCCGCCAAGATCGCTGCCAACCCCGGCGCCGTGATGCGCATGACCAAGCGCCTGCTGCGCGAAGGGCAAAGCACCTCGCTGGCCTCGCTGCTGGAGCTTTCGGCGGGTTACCAGGCCATCGCCCACAAAACGGCAGACCACCGTGAAGCGGTGACAGCCTTCATTGAAAAACGCACGCCGAAGTTCCAATAAAAGAGGGACCGTGTCGGCATTTCCCCGCCCCCCAAGCGTTCCCGGAGATCACACCATGAAGCCGCTGCAAGGCCTGCGCATACTGGATCTGTCGAGTGTGATTTTTGGTCCCCTGGCCAGCCAGATACTGGCCGACTACGGGGCCGAGGTGATCAAGATCGAGCCGCCCGAGGGCGACTCGACGCGCCATACAGGCCCCTCGAAAGAAGCGGGCATGGCTGCCATGTTCCTCGGCTCCAACCGCAGCAAGAAAAGCGTGGCGCTGGACCTCAAGCAGGCTGGTGCCCAGGAGGCGCTGTGCGCCCTGATTGCCACGGCGGACGTGCTGATGCACAGCATGCGGCCACAGAAGCTGGCGGGCCTGGGCCTCGCGCCCGATGCGCTGCGCCAGCGTTTCCCGCGCTTGGTGTACGCCAGCCTCGTGGGCTTTTTGCCGGGCCCCTATGCCGGCAAACCGGCCTATGACGACGTGATCCAGGCCATGTCGGGGCTGGCCGATCTGATGCAGCGGCAGGGCGGCGAGATGCGCTACCTGCCCACCATTGCCGCCGACAAGACCTGTGCCCATGTGGCTGCGCATGCCATCCTGGCGGCGCTGTGGCAGCGCGAGCGCACCGGCCAGGGCGCCTTTGTGGAAATCCCCATGTTCGAGTCCATGGTGGGCTTCAACCTGGTCGAGCACTACTACGGCCAGCACTTCGAGCCGCCGCTGTCGGCTCCCGGCTATCCGCGGGTGCTGGCCGCCTGGCGCCGGCCCTACCGCACGGCCGATGGTGCGGTGGCCATGATGCCGTACACCAACCTGCACTGGCAGCGCTTCTTCACCGAAGTGGGCGCCCCCCATCTATCGCGCGATGCGCGTTTTGTGGATATCGCCAGCCGCACGCGCCACATTGCCGAGCTGCTGGAACTCGCCTCGGGCTTCACCGAGTGCCACACCACGGCCCACTGGATTGCCGTGTGCGAGCGCCTGGAAATTCCCGCAGCGCCCGTGGCCCGGTTGCAGGACCTGCCGCACGACCCGCACCTGATGGCCACCGGATTCTTTGAAACCATTGCCGACCCGGCCCTCGGGGACCTGCGGTTTCCGGGCGTGCCGGTGCGCTTTGACGGGCAGCGCCCTGCCATCACCATGCCACCCCGGCTGGGTGAGCACACCCAGGAGCTGCTGGCCCAGGCCGGGCTCGGTGGTGCGCAGATCGAGGCATTGTTGGGTACCCGCGCGGCCATTGCACCCACTTCTTGAAAAGACACTTTCCATGAGCAGCCAGAACACACGTGTGCCCCCTCACAGCCATGCCGCCCCTGCGGGCGTGGACCGCCATTTGCCGCGCCTTGGACAAGGGTTTGTGTGGCAGGACTTGAGCGTGGGGCAACGCTTTCGCACCTTCCGGCGCACGGTCACCGAAACGGATCTGGTCAGCTTCATCGGCGTCACCGGCATGCTGGAGGCGATCTTCATCGAAGACGGCTACGAAGGTGGTGCCATGGCCGGACGGCCCGTGCCGGGGGCGCTGACCTATGCGCTCATCGAGGGCTTCATCCTGCAGACCATGATCCAGGGCACGGGCCTCGCGATGCTGGAGCTGCACCAGAAGATTCTGGCGCCCGTGCGGGTGGGTGACACCATCGAGGCGGTGGTGGAGGTGACGCAGATCCGCCCTACCTCCAAAAGCGGCCGCGCTGTCGTGACCTCGCGCATCGACGTCTTCAATCACCAGGGCGTGGCGGTCATGACCTACACCGCCACCCGGCTCCTTGCCGGGCGCTCATGACCCCCCTCTTCCCACTACGACAACTCAGGAGACAAGCACCATGAAGACCAGCCATTCCCCCGCCTCCGTGCACCTGCCGCCGCAGAAGATGCGACGTGTGTGCCTGGCACTGCTCGGCGGCGTGGCCGCCCTGGCGCCCATGGGCTTTGCGCAGGCGCAAAGCTACCCGAGCAAGCCGATCACGCTGGTGGTGCCCTTCCCGCCGGGCGGACCCACCGACCAGGTGGCGCGGGTGCTGGCGCAGAAGCTGACCGAGCAGATGGGCCAGTCCGTGATCGTGGACAACAAGCCCGGAGCCAACGGCAACATCGGCGGCACCCAGGTGGCGAAGGCGGCGGGGGATGGGTACACCCTGCTCTACAACACCTCATCCGTCACCTTGAGCCCCTCCCTCTACAAGAACCTGGGCTACGACGTGCAAAAGGACCTGGCGCCCGTGGCCCTGACCGCCGTGGTGCCCCTGGCCCTGGTGGTGCACCCGAGCATTCCTGCCAACAACGTGCACGAGTTTGTGGCATACGCCAAGGCCAACCCCGGCAAGCTGTCCTATGGCTCGGCGGGCAATGGCAACGTGACCCATCTGGCGGCGTTCCAGTTCACCAAGAACCAGGGCATCGATGCTGCGCACGTTTCGTACCGGGGCAGCGCCCCTGCAGACGTGGATCTGGTGGCGGGGCAGATCCAATTCATGACTGACACCATCAACTCGGTGATGCCCTTTGTGAAGGACAAACGCCTGAAGTTGCTGGCGGTCACCACTGCCAAACGCATGTCGCTGTACCCCGATGTGCCCACGCTGGCGGAAACCGTGATGCCTGGATTCGAGGCGGGTGCCTGGCAGGGCGTGATGGTGCCGGCCAAAACCCCGGCGGCGCTCGTGCAGCGCCTGAACGCCGAAGTCAACAAGGCGCTTCAAAGCGAAGAGGTGCGTGCCAAGCTGGCCGTGCAGGGCGCCGAGCCGCTGGGCTCCACCCCCGAGGAGTATCGGACCTACATCGGCAAGGAACTCCAGCGCTGGGCTGGCGTTGTGAAACTGACGGGCGTGACGCTCGACTGACGGGGCGAGATGCCCTCCGGTGTGGCCCGCGCTGCCAGCACCACCACGCTGCGCAGTGCTTGGGCCAGGCCTGTTCAGGCGCGCCGCGGAAACACCAGCACGAAGCGCGTGCCGCTGTCGCCGGTTTCAACCCGCACGCTACCGCCGTGCATCTGCATGATGGAGCGCACGATGGCCAGGCCCAGCCCGCCCGAGTCGCCTGGCTGCGCGC
This sequence comes from Acidovorax sp., assembly GCA_030150585.1. Classification (GTDB taxonomy): domain Bacteria; phylum Pseudomonadota; class Gammaproteobacteria; order Burkholderiales; family Burkholderiaceae_C; genus JASLFM01. Next base: position 12,080 of record JASLFM010000024.1, on the reverse strand, counting down.
GTGCCGGGTCGCAGCGGTAGAAGCGGTCGAACAACCGCGGCAAATGCTCGGGCGCAATGGGCGTGCCCTGGTTGGCCACGCCGATTTCCAAGGCCTCTCCCGCGGTGCTGCAGCCGATCTGCACCGGGCTGTCGGCGGCACCATAGCGCAGCGCATTGGCGATCAGGTTGGCCAGGGCCCGGCGCAGCAGCTGTGGATCGGCGTCCAGCGTGCCGTGCGCGGCATTGACCAGCGTGATGCCGCGCTCCTCGGCCATGCCCTCGAAGTAGTCGCACAGCTGCGCCACCGCGTCGTGCAGCACCAGGGTCTCGCGGTGCACCGCGGCATTGGGCTGCTCGGCGCGCGCCAGAAACAGCATGTTGTCGATCATGAGTGCCAGGCGCTCGTATTCCTCCTGGCCCGAAGCCAGCAGTGCCTGGTAGTCCTCGACCGTACGGGTCTTCTGCAACGCCAACTGGGTCTGGCCCATGAGGTTGCTCAACGGCGTGCGCATCTCGTGCGCCAGGTCTTCGGAAAAGCGGGACAGCCGGCCAAAGCCGTCCTCCAGGCGCGCCAGCATCTGGTTGAGCGCCTCGCTCAGCTGCTGCAGTTCGCGCACCTGTTCCACGCCCTGCACGCGCAGGTGCAGGTGCTGCACGTCGATGGCGGCGGCGCGCGCCGCCAGCGTGCGCACCGGGCGCAGCCCGCGCTGGCTCACGGCCCAGCCCAGGCCGAAGGCCAGCAGTGCGCCCGTGCCCAGCGCCAGCCACAGCTTGAGCCGGTAGGCGGCCAGCATCTGCCTGCGCTCGGCCAGCAGCTTGCCGGCCACCAGTGTGAGCGATTGCCCCTCGTGCATGACATGCTGCCAGGCCAGGCGCGCCGGCTCGGTGCCTTCGCTGCCGCGCAGCTGCACGCCCGCGCCCTGGGGCAGCACAGGCACCGGCAGGTGCTCCGGGTTGACCTCGATCAGCGGCCGGCCCGCGCCGTCGAGCACCCACAGCAGGCTCTCGCGGTTGCCCAGCATGTTGGCGTAGAGCTGCGGGCGCTGGCGCAGCGCCTCGATGCTGTCGCTGTCGCCGATCAGCGCGCGCATGCGCTCGACCCGGCCCACCAGCGCCTCGTCGTCGCGCCAGGCGATCTCGCGTGCCAGCGACTGGTACAGGTACAGGCCCAGCGCGCCCAGCAGCAGCACGCTGACCAGCGCAAACATCAGCGCCAGGCGCAGGCTGAGCGCGCGCGGCCAAGGCGTCATTCGGGCACCTCCAGCGTGTAGCCCATGCCGCGCACGGTCTGGATCAGCTTGGGCGCAAACGGGTCGTCCACCTTGGCGCGCAGCCGCCGGATCGCGACGTCGACCACGTTGGTGTCGCTGTCGAAATTCATCTGCCAGACCTGCGAGGCAATCTGCGTGCGCGACAGCACCTCGCCGCGGCGGCTCATCAGCAGCTGCAGCAGGGCGAATTCCTTGTTGGTCAGCACGATGCGCTCGCCCGCGCGCGTGACGCGGCGGCGCAGCACGTCGAGCTGCAGGTCGGCCACCTGGAACTGCTCGGCCTCGCGCGGCGGCCCACGGCGCAGCAGCGTGCGCACGCGCGCCAGCAGCTCGGCGTACGAGAACGGCTTGACCAGGTAGTCGTCGGCGCCCAGCTCCAGGCCCTTGACGCGGTCTTCCACCGCGTCGCGCGCCGTCAGGAACAGCACCGGCACCTGGCTCTTGCGCCGGATGATCTGCAGCAGCTGCCAGCCGTCGAGGCCCGGCAGCATGACGTCCAGGATGACCAGGTCGAACGTGCTCTCCTGCACCAGGAACTGGCCGTCGATGCCGTTGTGCGCCACCTCGACGAGGTAGCCCGATTCACCCAGGCCCTTGCGCAGGTAGTCCGCTGCCTTGACCTGGTCTTCCACCACCAATATGCGCATGTGCGTATGCCTCCAGGGGGCCAAGGGTAGGCGCAAACGGCGTGCGCGTGCATTACAACTTTGTCATGCGCATGCCATGGGTTTGACGGAGGCCGCCGAGCACCATCGGGGCTCTTTGATTTGCCGAGCCCCTGAAAGGAAACAGCCCATGCCATTTCGCCGCTTTGCCCGCCAGGCCCTGACCGCCGTGGCCGCAATCTCCCTGTGTGCCGGCGCAGCCACCAGCGCCCTGGCCGCGCAGCCCGCCCTGGTGCTGCAGCAGCCCAATGTGTCGCTGGCGCTGGCCAACGAGCTGGTCAATGCCACGCTGGCCGCTTGCCATGCCGACGGCCGCTCGGCCGTGGCGGTGGTGGTGGACCGGGGCGGCAACCTCATCGCCGTGCAGCGCGACGACAGCGTGGGCCCGCACAACACCGATGCTGCCGTGCGCAAGGCCTTCACCGCGCTCTCGACCAAGACGCCGACGCGCCTGCTGGCGGCCAACGCGCGCGCCAACCCCGATTCCCAGAACCTTAACACCGTCAGCTCGCTGCTCTTGATCGGTGGCGGCGTGCCGCTGACCGTGGGCAAGGACGTGATCGGCGCCATTGGCGTCGGCGGCTCGGGTGGTGCGGCCCAGGACGAGGGCTGCGCCCTCAAGGCCATTGCCCAGGTGCTGCCTGCGCCGGCCCATTGAATTGTGACGACCGACGAATTCCCACTGACCCCTGAAAAGGAAACCTCACCATGACAACGTTCAAATCCCTGTGCGCCGGCATCGCCCTGTGCGGCGCTTCGGCCATCGCCTTTGCCGCCGGCAACCCGCTCAGCGTGCATGTGCTCAACCTGCAGGACGGTCTGCCTTCGCCCGGCGTGAAAGTGCTGCTGGAAAAGCAGGACGGCAAGGCCTGGACGCAGCTGAGCAGCGGCGTCACCAACGAGCAGGGCCGCATCACGGCGCTGTACCCGCAAGACAAGGCGCTGGAAAAGGGCACCTACCGCGTCACGTTCCAGACCGGCGAGTGGTTTGCCGCGCACAAGACGGCGTCGTTCTTCCCGGAAGTGCCGGTGATCTTTGCAGTCGACGGCACGGTGCCGCACTACCACATCCCGCTGCTGCTGAGCCCCTACGGCTTCTCGACCTACCGCGGCAACTGAGTGCCTTAGCCACCGGGCCATGTCCGGCGCCAGCCAGGGTGGTTGCTATTGAAAATGGAGCTTCCAGCGCAATAGAGATAAGCGCTGGAAGCTCTTTTTGCTGGCAGCCTGCACTGCGCCGCCCACATGGGGCGGCACGGGCGCTCCTCATAATGGGTGGCAGCGCGGCTTTGCGCGATGACCCAGGAGCCCAGCCCATGACGACCCCGCCCCACGCGCCCAAGCGTTTTGCCATGATCCGCGAATTCCACCTTGCGGACTGGTTCACGCTTGGCAATGCCGTGTGCGGCGTGGGGGCGCTGTTCTCCACGCTCACCTACATCGAGACCGGCCACCCGCGCCATGTGTATTTCGCCTGCGCGCTCGTGCTGGCGGCCCTGGTGTTCGACATCCTCGACGGTCGCATCGCGCGCTGGCGCCAGAAAAGCTCGGCCATGGGGCGCGAGCTCGATTCGCTGGCCGACGTGATCTCGTTCGGTGTGGCGCCCGCGCTCATTGCCTACGGCTGCGGCATGCAGGGGCTGTACGACCGCGTGGTGCTGGCCTACTTCGTGGCCTGCGGTGTTTCGCGCCTGGCGCGCTTCAACATCACGGCCGAGGCGCTGGCCGACGACAGTGGCAAGGTCAAGTACTTCGAGGGCACGCCCATCCCCACCTCCATCGTGCTCGTAGGCTTGCTCGCGCTTGCGGCCTCCATGGGCGCGCTGCGCGAGCAGCTGTGGTTCGGCCACCTTGTGATCGGCGGCTTCACGCTGCACCCGCTGGTGCTGCTGTTCGCGCTCTCGGGCTCGCTGATGATCAGCCGCATCCGCATTCCGAAGTTCTGAGGCTCATGCGCTCCGCCGCGCGCGCATCCGCAGCGCGGCCAGGCCTGCGAGGGCCAGCGCCAGCAGCCAGCGGCCGATTTCCGACAGCGTGGGAACCGCCGTGGCGCCGCCACCGCCCAGGGGCACCGCGAGCAGGACCGGGTCGATGATGACGCCGTTGGCCACCTGGTCGTCGTCGCCCGTGGTGGCGCCCGCGCCGTCCGTCACGGCGAAGCTCACGGTCTTGCGGTCCCCGGAGAAGGTCGGGGTGATCTGGTACCACGCCCTCGCCGCGCCTGGAGCCTGCCGTCCGTATTTCCAGAGCACGGTGCCCGGGGGCGCGGCCTGCGGCAGGTTCAGGCTCACCGTGGCCGCGGTGCCCGCTGTGCCGTTGATGAGCACGAAACTGAACATGCCGTAGGGGAACGTGTAGCCGCTGGGGGCACCCGGCAGGCCCGTCGCTGCCTGGAAGCCCTGCGAGTTGCTGGCGAATCGCCATGTGCCGCCGCCGGCCACGCTGCCACTGACGCCGCCGGTGCCCGGCAGGGCCGTGCCACCGCCTGGGTGCACCGAGGGCGCCGTCACCGCGAAGCTCTGGGCCACCGGCGTGGCGGCGGCAAAGCCTGCGCCGCCCGCCTGGGTCGCCTGCAGGGTGCAGGTGCCCGTGGCCACCAGGGTCACGGTCGTCCCGTTGGACCCTCCCGTGAGGCAAACGCCAGTGGTGGTCGAGCTGAACACGACCGGATTGCCCGAGCCCCCGCCGGTGGCGCTCACCGTGAACGGCGCGGTACCCAGCACCTGGTTGCCGAGCGCGCCGAAGCTAATGGCCTGCGGCGTGGGCAGGGTGGTGGCAAAGCCGGCCAGTTGGCCCAGCACGCTGGCGTAGCCGGTGGATGTGACGACGACGGCATAGACGTCGTAGGCGCCTGCGGCCAGCCCCGTGGCCGTGAGGCCCTGGGCGGCGGTGGTGACGGAGACGGCACCGCTCTTCCAGGTAGGGGCGCCGCCGGTGGAATCCGTGCCTGCCACGACCTGCTCCCAGCTCGGCGCGGCCGCACCGGCAGGCAGCGCCACGGCGTACAGCGTGCCGGCGGCCGACGCGGTGGCCGTGAACGGCAGCGTCGTCAGCGTGGGCGTGCCGGTGGCCAAGGCCACCGTGGGCAGCGCGCTCAGCGTGACGGCATCGGCGCGGAACTTCTTCCAGGCGGCATAGGGCAGGTCCTTGGCCGCGGTGCCGTCGTTGTAGAAATCGGCATCGCCGCAGTCGCTGATCACGTCGACGCTGCCGCCCGCCGCCAGACTCGCGGGCAGGGAGCCGATGCCCTCGGCCGCGCATTCGGTGGCGGGCTTGGTGAAGGCGCTCAGGTCCGTGTCGCGCAGGCGCAGGTTGATGGCTAGGCCGCTGGCGTTCACGCTGCCGTCCCAGGTGTAGAACACGAAGCTCTTGCCCGCGCCCTGGGCTGATCCGGCGATGATGAGGTATTCGTTGCTGCCGTTCTTGCGGATCTCGCGAATGCCGCGCCCGCCCAGGTCCAGCCGGATCGGCGCGCCGAACTGGGCTGTGCCCCGGGCGCCGCCGCTGGCGGCGGTGGCGAGCGCACCATAGTTCTTCACCGGCACGATCAGCGCATGCGTGCGGTTCGTGGGGTCGCCAGCGGCCACGGGGGCCGTGCCGGGAGCGTTCACCAGCGGCGCGCGGAAGCCGAACCAGGCTGCGGAGTCGTCGGGGCTGGTGGACATGCCTTCGATGGAGAAGCCGCTGAGGTTGTTGTTCTCGGGGTCCTTGTTCGCGCCGCCGGCCGAGCTGTCCGCGATCTGGAAATAGTTGGCGCCCAGGCCGTGGGCGCTGCTGGCGTCCCAGGTGCGCAGGTCCTCGCGCAGCCATTGGTAGTAGCCCTGCACGGCCAGGGTGGTGGCGCTGCCCGAGCCGCCCACGTCGGCTGCGAAGAAGCGCCAGCGGTCGGAGCGGCTGTTGCCGCTCTTGCTGTTGGAATGCGAGCCCGTCGCATACACGCGGTTGCCGATGGCAAAGCTGGCCTCGGTGTCCACTTCGCCGTCGGCCTTGCAGCTGACGATGCCGGTGGTGCCCGCGGGGCAGCTGCCGCTGTTGACGTTCAGGCCGCTGTCCACCAGCAGGGGCGCGATGGGCAGGCCCGACCGGGTGGCGTCGTAGCCGAACAGCGCATTGCCGTCCGGCACGGTGGCGCTGTTGCCCACCAGGAGGTTGCCGGCGGGCAGCTTGACGCCCTCGTCATCGCCCACCAGCAGGGTGGCGCCACCGTCGCGCAGGATGACCGTGGAGCCGTCCGAGCGGCCCGCGAACCAGCGCGTGCCGGCCGAGGCGCCCGTGTTGGCTGAGGCGGCGTACTTGAGGGTGCGCGTGATCGAGGCGCCGCCCGTGTTGGTGATGGTGACGGTGATGTCGGCATAGCCTACGCCGGTGGGGGTCACCTTGAGCGTGACGTTGCCGCCCACGTTGGCCACGCTGAGGCCCGTGCCGTCGTTGGGCACCACGGCGGCGTTGCTGGAGGTGGCCGTGACGCTGAGGTTGCCTGGTGCGTCGCTGGGGTCGCTGACCGTGAAGGCCAGGCCGGCTGTGGCCAGCGGGTCGGTGGGGTCGCCGATCACGCCCGAGAACGCCGTGACTGCAGGCCACGAGGTAGTGGGCGGTGCCGAGGCGGTGAATGCGCTGGAGACCGTGCTCGCGCTGCCGCCCGCGCTGTTCACGGCGCGCACGCGCAGCATATGTTGCCCCACGGACAGGCCAGTGACCGTCGCGGACGTGGCAGTGGTGATGACCGTCTTCGTGTCGTCAACGCCCGCCGTGAAATCGGCGCCGGACGAAACCTCCACCACGTAGTAGGCCGCGCCGGTGACGGCGGGCCACGTGGGGCTGGCGCCATTGCCGCTCGCGCCGGGGGTGATGCTGGCGGGGGCTGCGGGCGGGCTGGCGGGCGGCGAAGCTTCGGGCGCCCAGGCGAGGCCGTAGAACTGGTCGCCCGGGCCTGCCGCGCCTCCGGCAAGGGTCATGGCCTGGAACGTCCCCGACAGCGCAGCGCCATAGCCCGACCGGTCGAACAGGCGGTAGAGCTTGCCGTCGCCCGCAGTGGCCAGAAGCATCACGTTGCCGCCGCCCGTGTCGATCGCGGCCAGGCCATGGATGGAGCCCAGGGCCACGGTGCCCTGCACGCTCCAGTTGCTACCGTCGAAGCTGAACTTGTACAAAGTGCCGTTGTTGTTGTCGGCGGCGTAAATGGTGTTGTCGCCCGCTGGCGCGCCGACCCCGGCGACGTGCAGTGCGGCAATGCCGCGGAAGGTACTGCTCGTGCTGGCCAAGCCGGGCAGCCTGCTGATGCTGCCTGCGGTGGTGGGCATGGCGGCAGCAAACTTGCGCAGCGTGTCCTTGTTGTTGCCCACGACGAGTGCGCCGTTGGCAATGGCAATGCCGTGCACGTTGTCTGCTGTGTCGAGCCCCGTGCTGCTGCCGCTGGCGTTCGTGTACCACACACCGCTGCTGGCGCCAGTGGCCCAGACGGTTTGGCATGCTGCGTCGTTGCTGGCTGCTCCACGGATGTTCTGGGCGGAGATAGCGCTGGAGCCCAGCGTGGTCTGGTGGGTCGAGCCATCGGCGGCTACGGCCGTGACCGCGCGCTGCACGGTAGCCGCTGAGGCACCGCTTGGACTGCTGGCGCCGACACCTGTTGCATAGCCCGGCACAGCGAGGCAAGTGCCCGTTGTGGAGCGGGTCAGCAGCCCCTCGGAGCCCGTTTTGCTGGCTGTGAGCGGGTTCGGGATGCTGTTGGCAGCGTTCGACAGCTCAATGGACTGCCTGTACGTGCCATCGGGCAGGTATTCGTCGAGAACGACCGCCAGTGCGCCCCCGTTGCCACTGCCGCTGGCGTTCACGACCCGGTAAGCTACGATGCTGCCCCCTGCGAATGCGCCCGCCCATGCAGGCTGGCACGCTGCCAGCGCAGCCAGCGCCAGCGCACCGAGGGCGGCCGTGGGGCCGCTGCTGTAGGGATTGCCGATGCCTGGGCGCTTCATGCTCATTGCCTGCACTTTTGTAAAAAGGTGCAAATCTAGGTGGCGCATGTGACGGCCCCGTGACGTGCTGCGCAGCGGCACTTGCAAGCCGCACGGTACACTTCGCGCCTTTGAGCAGCGCCTTTTCTCGCACCCCTCTTCATGGCCGTTGACACGGCGGGCCAGGCCCGCACCAGCTTTGACCTCAAGAGCGCCCAACTGCCCGTAGTGGCCGTGGCGCTCAAGACCACCGACGCCGAGGCGCTGGCCGCCGAGCTGGCAGCACGGCTGGGAGACGATCCCGACTTTTTCGACAACGACCCGGTGCTGATCGACCTGGCGGCCGTGCGCGATGCCGAGGCGCCCATCGATTTCGCTGCCCTCGTCGCTCTGCTGCGCCAGCACCGCACGCGGCCCGTGGCCGTGCGCGGGGGCAGCCCCGCGCAGATGGAGGCGGCCCATGCGGTTGGCCTGATCGCTGCGCCTGAGGCCGCGCGCGGACCCGAGGCGGTGCGCGAAACCGTGCGGGAAGTGGTGCGCGAGGTGCACGTGGAAGTGCCGGTCGAAGTGCAGGTACCCGTGCCCGGCCCCGGCACCGTAGTGGTCGACAAGCCGCTGCGCTCGGGCCAGCAGGTCTACGCGCGCGGCGCCGACCTGGTGGTGATGGCCGTGGTGAGCTTTGGCGCCGAGGTTATCGCCGACGGCAACATCCACGTCTACGCGCCGCTGCGCGGGCGCGCCATTGCGGGCGCGCGCGGCAACACGGCGGCGCGCATCTTCAGCACCTGCCTGGAGCCGCAGCTCGTGTCCATCGCGGGCATCTACCGCACGACCGAGACCGAGCTGCCCGACAGCGTGCGCGGCAAGCCCGCGCAGGTGCGCCTCGAGGGTGAGAAGCTGCTCATCGAACCGCTGTGAACGAATTTCGTCAAGAACCAACGCAAGGAAACCGCACACCATGGCCAAAATCGTCGTCGTGACCTCCGGCAAGGGGGGCGTGGGCAAGACCACTACCAGTGCCAGCTTTGCATCGGGCCTCGCGCTCGCGGGCCACAAGACCGCCGTGATCGACTTCGACGTCGGCCTGCGCAACCTCGATCTCATCATGGGCTGCGAGCGCCGCGTGGTGTACGACCTCATCAACGTGATCCACGGCGAGGCCAACCTGAACCAGGCCCTCATCAAGGACAAGCAGTGCGAGAACCTGTTCGTGCTCGCCGCCAGCCAGACACGCGACAAGGACGCGCTCACGCAGGAGGGCGTGGAGAAGGTGCTCAAGGACCTGGCCGAGATGGGCTTCGAGTACATCGTGTGCGATTCGCCCGCCGGCATCGAGAGCGGCGCGCTCCTGGCCATGCATTTCGCCGACGAGGCGCTGCTCGTGACCAACCCCGAGGTGTCTTCGGTGCGCGACTCCGACCGCATCCTGGGCATGCTCAGCAGCAAGACCAAGCGCGCCATCGAGGGCGGCGAGCCCGTGAAGGAGCACCTGCTCATCACCCGCTACAACCCCAACCGCGTGGAGGACGGCCAGATGCTGAGCCTGGAGGACATCCAGGACATCCTGCGCATCAAGCTCATCGGCGTGGTGCCCGAATCCGAAAGCGTGCTGCAGGCCTCCAACCAGGGCCTGCCCGCCATCCACCTCGCGGGCACGGACGTGTCCGAGGCCTACAAGGATGTGGTGGCGCGATTCCTTGGCGAGGACAAGCCCCTGCGCTTCATCGACGCGCAGAAGCCCGGCTTCTTCAAGCGCATCTTCGGAGGGAGGTAAGCCCCATGTCCCTGCTGTCCTTCCTGCTCGGAGAAAAGAAGAAGACCGCGGCGGTCGCCAAGGAGCGCCTGCAGATCATCCTGGCGCACGAGCGCAGCGGCCGCAACGCGGGCCAGCCTGACTACCTGCCCGCGCTGCAGCGCGAGCTCGTGGCCGTGATCTCGAAGTACGTGAAGATCAGCCCCGACGACCTCAAGGTGCACCTGGAACGCCAGGACAACCTCGAGGTGCTCGAGGTCAAGATCGAACTGCCCGACGCCAAGTAGGCTTACTTGGGCATGTCGGGAGGCACGGCCGCGGGCGAGAGCCGGCCCAGCGGGTGCTCGGTGTAGAACATGCCCCCGTGGTACAGCAGCGGTGACGCGCTGCGCAGGTGCGTGCAGCGCTCCACCTGCCCCACGAAGATGGTGTGGTCGCCCTCCGCGTACTGGCTGCGGTTGAAGCATTCGAACACCGCCGCCGCGCCCTCCAGCACGGGCACGCCGTGCTGCCCGCTGCGGTGGGCCACGCCCGCCCAGCGGTCGATGCCGCGTGTGGCGAAGCGCTCGGCCAGCGCGCGCTGCTCCACGGCCAGCACATTGATGGCGTAGTGCGTCGCAGCGGCAAAGGCCTGCCGCGATGAGGCTTTGTGCGCCAGGCTCCACAGCACCAGGGGCGGGTCGAGCGACACCGAGTTGAAGGAGTTGGCCGTCAGCCCGATCAGCTCGCCGCCCGCGCCGCGCGCCGTGACGACGGTCACACCCGTGGCGAACATGCCCAGCGCATCGCGGAACTCGCGCGCGGAAAAGCTCGGAGGGCAGGCCACGGCGGAGCCTGCGGCGGGAGAGGGCTGGGGGGGAGGATTCACGAGAACAGGTAGGCGGCGCCGCGCAGGCTGAAAGGAGTGGGCTATTATGGTCCGGTCGCCTGAGGCGTGCTGCCGAAGGGATTCCACAGACCATGGCACACCTGCCCCACTTCATCGCCCTGGGCCATGGGCCCACGGTGCTCATGCTGCACGATGCCGACGGCGGCCATCTCTCCTTTGCGCCCCAGGTCGAGGCCCTCGCCAGCCTGGGCTACCGCGCCGTGGCCTGGGACATGCCGGGCTATGGCTACAGCGCGCCCATCGAGCCCTATGGCTTCAAGGGTCTGGCCGAGAGCTGCCTGGCGCTGGTCGAGGCGCTGCGCTGCGAGCACGTGACCCTCGTGGGCCACGGGCTGGGCGCCATGGTGGCGCTGGAGGTCGCGCTGCGTGGCCCCCGGCGCGTGGAGCGCCTCGTGCTGTGCGCCGGCGGCCCCCCGCTCGACGAGGCGTCGCGGCAGGCCTGGGTGGCGCCGCGCCTGGCGGCGCTCGAGGGCGGCCGCTCCATGGAGGAGGTGGCCGATCTGCTCGTGCCGCAGCACATCGGCACCGGCGCCCTGCCCGAGGGCGTGCAGCTGGCCCGCCATGCCATGGCGCAGGTGCACCGCTCCGTCTACCGCCGCGCGCTCGAGGCGCTGCCTGCCTTCGACCGCGATGCCGCCACCCTCGCCCACATGCATGCCCCCACGCTCTTGGTCAGCGGCGCACAGGACCGCTGCACGCCGCCCGAGGCCCTGCAGGCCCTGGCCCAGGTGCTGCCCGATGCGCGCCACCTGAGCCTGCCGGGCGTGGGCCACTGGCCCCAGCTCGAAGACCCCGAGGGGTTTGACGGCGCGCTGCTCGACTTCCTCGCGCAGCAGCGCATGCTGCACTGACCCCGGGGCTTGCGCCAGGCTGACGGGCCGGCGCGCCTCAGGGAAAACCGCGGGCCGGCCCGGGCATCTCTTGGGTACGCTGCCTCCCTTCGGCGGGAAGACCTATCCCGGGAGCAAGACCATGAAGACGATGCGAATCTGGAACGCGGCCGTGGCGGCGCTGGGCCTGGCTTTGGCGCTGCCCGCTGTGGCGCAGCAGGCGGTGAAAGTGGGGGTGATCGGCCCGTTCAGCGGTCCCTCCTCGGATTTCGGCGTGCCCATGCTGCAGGGCGTGCAGCTCGCGGTGGAGCAGATCAACGCCGTGGGCGGCTACCTGGGGCGCCCGCTGGTGCTGGTGGCCAAGGACGACCAGGGCAGCCCCGCCACGGGGCGCAAACGCTCCGAGGAGCTGGTGGCCGAGGGCGTGGTGGCCACGGTGGGCTTTTGCAACACGGGCGTGGCGCTCCAGTCGCTGGAGGTGTTCCAGAAGGCGCAGTTGCCGCTGGTCGTGCCGTGCTCCACGGGCACGCCGGTCACGGCCACCTACCCGGCCGCGCAGAGCTACGTGTTCCGCACCGCGGCGCCCGACAGCCTGCAGGCCCCCTTCGTGGTGGACGACATCCTGCGCCGCGGCTGGACGCGCGTGGCCGTGTTCGCCGACGACACCGGCTATGGCCAAGCGGGCCGCAAGGACGTGGAGGCCGCGCTTGCCGCGCACCAGCTGCGGCCCGTGTACGCGA
>JASLFM010000551.1 GCA_030150585.1 Acidovorax sp. | reverse complement strand
CACACGCTGGAAGAAGTCGGCCAGCAGTTCTCGGTGACGAGAGAGCGCATCCGCCAGATCGAAGCCAAGGCCCTGCGCAAGCTGAAGCACCCGAGCCGTTCGGACAAGCTGCGCAGCTTCATCGACACCCTGTAATCCGGGTTCGCTGAAGCCAAAGCGCCCGCCCTGCCCCTCACCCGGGCGGCGGGCGTTCTCTTTTTCGTAGACAGACAACAAACAAGTACAACGGAGCTGCCTTTCCATGAATCCCGATGCAGACAAACTCTGGCAGGCCCCACGCTGGGCGCTTGCCGTGCTGCTCGCCGTGCTGGGCATGCTCGGGCCCTTCTCGATCGACACCTACATCCCGGCGTTTTCCGGCATCGCGCAGTCGATCGGCGCCACGCCTGCAGAGATGCAGCAGACGCTCTCGGCCTACCTGTTCGGCTTCGCGTTCATGAACCTGTTCCACGGCGCGCTCTCCGACAGCTTCGGGCGCCGGCCCGTGGTGCTGTGCGGCCTGGCGATGTTCACCCTCGCGTCGGCGGGCTGCGCCCTGTCGCAGAGCATCGGGCAGCTCGTGGCGTTCCGGGCACTGCAGGGCTTGTCCACGGGCGCGGGCATCGTGGTGTCGCGCGCGGTGATCCGCGACATGTTCCCACCCGACCAGGCGCAGCGGGTGATGAGCCAGGTGACCATCTACTTCGGCGTGGCGCCTGCCATCGCGCCCATCGTGGGCGGCTGGCTGTTCGTGCACCTGGGCTGGCACAGCATCTTCTGGTTCCTGACGCTGGTGGGTGTGGTGCTGTGGGTGGCCAACTTCCGCCTGCTGCCTGAAAGCCTGCCACCCGCACAGCGCCAGCCCTTCCACATGCAGCACCTGCTGCGCGGCTACTGGGAGCTGTGCTCCAGCCCGCGCTTCCTGCTGCTGGCGCTGGCCAGCGGCGTGCCGTTCAACGGCATGTTCCTCTACGTGCTCTCGGCACCTGCGTTTCTGGGCGAGCACCTGGCGCTGGCGCCCACGCAGTTCTTCTGGTTCTTCATCCTGACCATCTCGGGAATCATGGGCGGCGCCTGGCTCAGCGGGCGGCTCGCAGGGCGCATTGCGCCCAAGCGGCAGATCCGCGACGGCTTCCTCATCATGCTCGCCACCTCGGTGGTGAACCTCGGGGCCAACCTGCTTATGCCGGCGCACGTGTCGTGGGCCCTGTTCCCGATCGCGCTATTCGCTTTCGGCTGGGCGCTCATGGTGCCCGTGGTCACCCTGCTGGTGCTGGACCTGCACCCGGAGCGGCGCGGCATGGCCTCGTCGCTGCAGGCCGTCGTAGGCTCGACGGCCAACGGCATCGTGGCTGGCGTGATCGCGCCGCTGGTGATGTATTCCACGGTGGGGCTGGCGGGCGCCTCGCTGCTGCTGATGTGCGTGGGACTGGCCTCGTGGGTCTACCTGCACCACCGCTGGCCCGAGATCGGGCGCACCGCGACCCAGGGCTGAGCAGCAGCCCCCTCCCGGAGGCGGGCTGTCAGTGCCGGCGGTCCAGGTTGCGGTCCAGGTAGTAGCGCGCCTTCTCAGCGTACATGGCCTGGTCGGCCCGGTGCACGGTGGCCTCGATCTGGTCACCCGCATGGCAGCAGGCCATGCCCATCGACAAGCTCACGGGCTGCCCTGTGTAGAACTGGTTGTTGAGCTCCAGCAGCGAGATGATGCGCTCCTGCACGGCCACCGCTCCGCGCTCGTCGGTGGCGGGCAGCAGCACCATGAACTCGTCGCCCCCGATGCGCGCGGCGCAGGCCGGTGCGTCCACGGCCTTGGCCAGCACCTCGCCCACGCGGCGCAGCATGGCGTCGCCCGCCGCGTGGCCATGCTCGTCGTTGACTTCCTTGAGGCCATTCATGTCCATGGCGATCACCGACAGCGGCCACGGCCCCTTGCGCGAGAGGCGGTTGAGCTCCTCCATATAGAAGGCCCGGTTGCGCAGCTGCGTGAGCACGTCGTGCTTGCCCAGGTACTCGAGGTAGGCCTCGGCTTTCTTGCGCGCGGTGATATCCACGAGAGACAGCAGCACGAGGCCCCAATGGTCCGAATGGCTGTCGAGCACGGCAAACTGCATGTGGATGTTCAGCGCATCGCCCGACAGCGCATAGTTGACCACCTCGCGCTGCTGCACGAGCTTGCCGTTCCAGAGATCCTGCAACTGCTCGGCGAACGAATCGTGCATCTCCCCGCGGAAGATGCGGCCGATGTTGTTCAGCAGCCCCGCCTTGTCCGCAGCGCCGAACATCGCCAAGGTCTGCTGGTTCACGTCGATCACGCGGATCTCTTGCATGCAGCGGGTGATGAACTCCGGGTGCACCTTGAGGAAGGTCGTGAAGTCGCTGATGCCCTGGGCGCGCACGTCGTCGAGCAAACGCTTGACGGCACTGAAATCCTCCACCCAGAGCGACACGGGCGAATGCTCGAACAGGTCGCGCGCGTACTGCGCACTGCGCACCTCGGCGGTCACGTCTTCGAGCGAGACGAGCACGCGGCTCCAGCTCTGCTCGTGGCCCGGCAGGATGCGGGCGCGGATCTGTACGTCCAGGCGCCGGCCGTCGAGCGCATAGTTCACCGTGCGGTTCGAAAACTCGAGCGCACCGGCCCACAGCGCGGCCAGCTCCTCGACCACCCGGGCATGCATGTCGCCGCGGAACACCTCGTCCAGGCGGGACTCCAGCGTCTGCTGGTCGGGCGCGGCGAACAGCTCCAGCGTGCGGCGATTGACCTGCAGCACCTTGAGCGAGGCACTGCACTGGCGCAGCCCCTCGGGGTTGCCCGCGAGGTGCTCGCGGATGTCGGTCACCCCCTCGGCCCGCCATTGGTCGAACAGCCGCTTGAGCGCGCTGTAGTCCTCGAGCCAGAGCGACACGGGCGCGAGCTCGAACATGTGCTCGAAATCGACGCCGGATGAGAGATGGTTTGCCACGGAAATACCTCCGAGGGCGAATTATCGAAGCTAAAAAACGAAAACCGGCCCCAAAGGGCCGGTTTTCCATGTGTCAGCGCAAATCAGCGGGCCGGACGGGCCGGGCGCTTGCGTGCGTCGTGGGGCACAAAGGGCTTGCTGCCGCCAGGGCCGCCAGCCGGTTTGGCGAAGGCGGGCTTGCTGCGCCCCCAGTCGCCGCCGCGCGGCGCGGCCTCTGCACGGCCAAAGCCGCCACCCGTGCCACGGCCAGCGTCGCCGAAGCCGCTCTTGCGGCCATAGCCCTCGCCGTCGCGACGACCACCGAAGCTGCCACGGTCACGGTCACCGAAGCCACCGCGGTCACCAAACCCACCCCGGTCGCCGCGCGGCGCGCCCTGGTGGTTGCGGTCGCCGAATGCCGGACGGTCACCGAATGCCGGACGGTCGCCACCGCGGCCGAAGCGGCGGTCGCGGCTGTGGTTCTCTCGGCCATCGCGCCCGCGGCCGTTGCCTTCGGGGCGGCCACCCTGCGGGAAGCGCTGCGTGGGCTCCAGACCCGGGATCACCTCGGCCTTGAACGGCTGGCGGCTGTAGCCTTCGATGTCGAAGATCTTGCGGCGGTCGCGGAACTCGGCGAACGTGACAGCCAGACCGTCGCGGCCCGCGCGGCCCGTGCGGCCGATGCGGTGCGTGTAGTCCTCGGCCTTCATGGGTAGGCCGAAGTTGAACACGTGGGTGATGGTGGGCACGTCGATGCCGCGCGCGGCCACGTCGGTGGCCACGAGAATCTGCACCTGGCCATTGCGCAGCGCCATCAGGCGGCGGTTGCGCAGGCCTTGGCTCAGCGCGCCGTGCAGCGCCACGGCCGAAAAGCCGTCCTGCTGCAGGTCGTTGGCCAACCCGTCGCATTCCATCTGCGTGCTGGCGAACACGATGGCCTGGTCGATGGAGGTGTCGCGCAGCCAGTGGTCGAGCATCTTGCGCTTGTGCTGGGCGTTGTCGGCCCAGAACAGTACCTGCTTGATGTTGCTGTGCTTTTCCTGCGGCGAGTCGATGGTCACCTTCTTCACGCTGGCGCCGTTGTCGTGCATCACGCGCATGGCGAGCTGCTGGATGCGCGGCGCGAAGGTGGCGCTGAACATCATGGTCTGCTGGCGCTGGCTGGTGAGCTGGTTGATCTCGGCCAGGTCGTCCGAGAAGCCCAGGTCGAGCATGCGGTCGGCCTCGTCGACCACGAGGAACTGCACCTGGTCGAGCTTGATCTGCATCGAGCGCTGCAGGTCGAGCAGGCGGCCCGGCGTGGCGACGACGAGGTTGGCGTTCTGCAGCTTGGCGATCTGCATCTGGTAGGGCATGCCACCCACCACGTTGGCGATGCGCAGGCCCTTGCAGTGGCGCACCAGGTCGATGGCGTCGTGCGCCACCTGCTGCGCGAGTTCGCGCGTGGGGCACAGGATCAGCGCGCCGGGCACGGCGGCCTTGAAGTTGCGGGGGTTGGTCGGATCCTTGCGGCGCGCGCGCTTCGGGGCGGCCTCGCCCTTGGCGGCGGCCTCGGCGCACAGGCGCTCGTATTCGGCGCGTTCTTGCGCCTGCTGTTCGGCCTGCTGGCGCACCAGCGTGTGCAGCACGGGCAGCAGGAAGGCCGCCGTCTTGCCGCTGCCGGTCTGGCTCGACACCATCAGGTCGATGAAGCGGCCGGTGTCCTCGCCTGCATCTGTGCCCATGGCCATCGGAATGGCTTTTTCCTGCACGGCGGTGGGCTGGGTGTAGCCCAGGTCGCGCACGGCCTGCACCAGCTCAGGGGCAAGGCCCAGGCGCACGAAGCCCTCGGGCAGCGGGGCTGCCTGGACTTCGGCAGCGGCGGGTACGCCGGCGGCCATTTCAGGAGCCAAAGAATCATTTGCAGGCGCGAAATCGCCCTGCACTTGCAAAGTGTCGGTCATGGTTTTCTCACACGAAGAACGCCGCAGGCGCTACCTGCGGTGGCTTCGCCGATGGTTAAAAAACATCAACCATCAAACGAAACCGGGGCCGCAGCGGCCGGCCCGGGTGGGCATTGTTTGCAAGGCGCCGCGCTGTCTAAGCGTCGGCGTGCAGGGCCCAGTGAGTGAAGGGAGATGCGCAAAAAAATTGCACCACCAACGGGCGGTGCAATGGATGGATTATGTCACGACTGGGGTTTTCCCGCAATCGTGCGCAAAATCAGTAGCTTGCCAGCGGCTTGGCCTTGCCGCCCTGGAACGTCATGACGACCACTGGCGCCTTGATGCGATTGCCCTGGTCGTCGTAGGCGTACTCGCCCATCACGCCCTTGTAGGCATGCTGGTGGATGTAGGCGCCCACCTTGGCGGGATCGGTGGAGCCGCTCTTTTGCATGGCCTCGCCGATGTTCATGACCTGGTCGTAGTAGAACGGGCCGTACACGTCGGGGTTCTGGTTGAAGCGCTTCTTGAACTTCTCCTGGAAGGCCTTGGCGCCCGCGTCGCTGTCCATCAGCATGCCGGCATAGGCGCAGTACACCACATCGTTGACCGCGTCGCCGCCAAGCTTGGTCATCTCGGGGCTGCACAGCGTGTCGCCGCCGAGCAGCTTGGCGTTGATGCCGAGCTGCTTCATCTGGCGCGCCATGGGAGCGGCCTGGGGCGCGTAGCCGCCGTAGAAGATGGCCTCGGGCTGCTTGGCCTTGAGCGTGGTGAGGATGGCCATGAAGTCGGTGGCCTTGTCGGTGGTGAACTCGCGGCCCACCACGGTGAGGCCGAGCTTCTGCGCCTCCTTGGCAAACTCGTCGGCCAGGCCTTGGCCGAAGGCGGTGCGATCGTCGATCACGGCGACCTTCTTCGCCTTGAGGACATTGGCTGCATAGGCGGCCATGTTGGCGCCGGCCTGTACGTCGCTGGCCACGATGCGGAACAGGTTCTTGTACCCGGCCTGCGTGATCTTGGGGTTGGTGCCCACGGTGGAAACCAGGGTGCCGCCGCCGTCGTACACGCGCGATGCGGGGATGGTCACGCCCGAGCAGTAGGGCCCCATGACGTAGCGTACGCCCGTGTCCACGAATTTCTGCGCCACGGCCACACCGGTCTTGGCGTCGCACTGGTCGTCTTCGGAGACCTGCTCGAACTTCAGCGTCTTGCCGCCCACGCTGATTTTGCGCGCGTTCAGCTCTTCGATGGCCAGGCGCACGCCGTTGTCATTGTCACGGCCGGCAAAAGTGTTGGGGCCGGAGAGCGGGCCGCTGTGGCCGATCTTGACGACCTGCTCCTGGGCAAAGGCGCCGGCGGCACAGGCCAGGCCTGCGGCGACGGCAAGGGTGGATTTGAGCGAAAGGGCTTGCATGGCGGTCTCCTGTAAAAGCATGCACGGAACCACCCGGCGGCCCCACCTTGTGGGCGGGGCGCCGGGCACGAAAGAAGAGGGAATTATCGCGCCCGCGTCACACCGAGAGCAGGTGCGTGCGGTAGTGCGCCAGCTCGTCGATGGACTCGTGCACATCGGCCAGGGCCGTGTGCTTCTGCGCCTTCTTGAACGAGGTGTAGGCCTCGGGCTTCCAGCGCTTGGCCAGCTCCTTGAGCGTGCTCACGTCGAGGTTGCGGTAGTGGAAGAAGGCCTCGAGCTTGGGCATGTACTTCACAAGGAAGCGCCGGTCCTGCCCGATGCTGTTGCCGCACATGGGCGCCGTGCCCTTGGGCACGTACTGGATCAGGAAGTCGATGATTTTCTGCTCGGCCTCGGCCTCGGTCACGGTGGAGGCCCTGACCTTGTCAATCAGGCCGCTCTTGCCGTGCGTGCCCTTGTTCCAGGCATCCATCTTGTCGAGCTGCGCGTCGCTCTGGTGGATGGCGAACACGGGGCCCTCCACGCGCGGCTCCAGGTTGGGGCCGGTCACGATGACGGCGATCTCGAGCAGGCGGTCGGTCTCGGGTTCGAGGCCGGTCATTTCACAATCGAGCCAGACCAGGTTCTGGTCGGATTTGGGCAATACGGGGGTCGGGGTAGGGGTGGATGCGTCGGGCATGGCCGGCATTGTCGCCGATCCCCTACACTCGCCGCACATGCCTTCCCAAGACGTTTTTCCGCCCTCTCTGGCGCTCACCCTGGCCTTCGCGCTGGCCGTCGTGGCCGGTCTGCTGGTCAAGCTGTGGCTTGCCACGCGCCAGATTCGCCACGTGGCGCAGCACCGCGCGAACGTGCCCGCTGCCTTCGCGCAGCGCATCCCCCTGGCGGCGCACCAGAAAGCCGCCGACTACACCATCGCCAAAGCCCGCCTGGGCATCGCCGACATGGCGCTCGGCACCGCCGTGTTGATCGGCTGGACACTGCTGGGCGGGCTCGACGCGCTGAACCAGGCGTTGCTCGGCTGGCTGGGCGGCGGCATGGTGCAACAGCTCGCGCTGCTTGCGGCCTTTGCGCTCGTCAGCGGGCTGATCGACCTGCCGCTGTCGCTCTATCAGACCTTCGTCGTGGAGCAGCGCTTCGGCTTCAACCAGATGACCTGGCGCCTGTGGCTGTCGGACCTCGCCAAGTCCACGCTCATCGGCGCCCTCGTGGGCCTGCCGATCGCGGCGCTGATCCTCTGGCTCATGGGCGCGGCGGGGCCGCTGTGGTGGGCCTGGGCCTGGGGCGCGTGGATGGGCTTTAACCTGCTGCTCTTGTGGATTTTTCCCACCTTCATCGCGCCGCTGTTCAACAAGTTCCAGCCGCTCGAGGACGAGTCGCTCAAGGCCCGCGTCACCGCGCTCATGCAGCGCTGCGGCTTCGCGGCCAAGGGCCTGTTCGTGATGGACGGCAGCCGCCGCAGCGCACACGCCAACGCCTATTTCACGGGCTTCGGCTCGGCCAAGCGCGTGGTGTTCTACGACACGCTGCTGCGCCAGCTCACGCCCGGCGAGGTCGAGGCCGTGCTGGCCCACGAGCTGGGCCACTTCAAGCACCACCACGTCGCCAAACGCATGGCGGGCATGTTCGCCCTGAGCCTGGCCGGGTTCGCGCTGCTGGGCTGGCTGTCCACGCGCGGCTGGTTCTACACGTGGGCTGGCTGTCCACGCGCGGCTGGTTCTACACGGGGCTGGGCGTAGTGCCCAACCTGTCCCTCGAGGGCTCGGCGCCCAACGACGCGCTCGCGCTGCTGCTGTTCCTGCTCGCGGTGCCCGTGTTCAGCTTCCTGCTGTCGCCGCTGTTCGCGCAGCTGTCGCGCAAGCACGAGTTCGAGGCCGATGC
>JASLFM010000550.1 GCA_030150585.1 Acidovorax sp. | reverse complement strand
GGTGGGCATCGTGGGCATGCGGGTGGACCCGCGCACGCTGGCGGCCGAACAGCTGCACCAGTTCGTTGACGGCCTGGGCTTTCCGGTGCTGGGCCTGCTGCGGCCCACGCAGAACTATGTGCACCTCGCGGCGCACGGCCTTACGGTGTTCGACGTGCCCCCCGCGCGCGTGGAGCGCGACCTGGCGCAGTGGCAGGGCATCACGGACTGGCTGGGCGCCTGAGCCTGTCGCGTGCCCGACACGGGCAGCGTGCAGGCCGCCCTACATTGGGGCCATGAAAACCTTCAAGACATACGCCGACGTACGGGCCCACGTGGGCCAGGAAGTCGCGGTCACCGGCTGGATCACGGTCACGCAGGAGCAGGTCAACCTCTTCGCCGACGCCACCGGCGACCACCAGTGGATCCACGTGGACCCCGAGCGCGCCAAGGCCGGACCGTTCGGTGCGCCCATCGCGCATGGCTTTCTCACGCTGGCGCTGATTCCGCGCTTCTTCGAGGAGGCCTTCACGATCGAGGGCGCGCGCATGGGGGTGAACTACGGCCTCAACCGCGTGCGCTTCACGGCGCCCGTTCCCGTGGGCAGCCGGCTGCGCGCGCACCTGGCGCTGCAGGCCGCCGAGGCGCTGCCGCCCGACGGGTTGCAGATGACTTGGCTCGTGACCGTGGAACGCGAGGGCGCGGACAAGCCGGTGTGCGTGGCCGAATCGCTGGCGCGCAGCTACGGCGCGGCGCCCTGAAATGAAAAGGCCCGGCTTCGTGCCGGGCCTGGTAGGCGCGGGCGCAATGCCCCGCCGAAACCTTACTTCTTTGCTGCGGCGTGCGCACCCGACGGGCCGATGGCCAGCGGCGCGGGTACGTTGTACCACTCGCCATCACGCGGGGTGGTGTTGCCGGCGGCGCGGGAGGCTGCGAGTTCCGCGATCACGGCCTCGCGCGTGAGGGGGGCGGGGGCTGCGGTCGTGGCCGTGTCTGCGGGTGTGGCCGTGGCGCCGGTCTGCGCCTGGGCGGCAAAGGCGCTCAGTGCGAGAGCGGCCAGGGCGATGCTGCGGTAACGGGTCATGGTCATGCTCCGTGGTGGAATGTGCTCAGTGGTCGCCGCCGACGAGCTCGTGGTTCTTCAGCGCGGCGATCGCTTCGGCGCGCACTTCGGCGCGGGTCAGCGTGCTGGGTTGCGAGCCCAGCGGTGCGGGCTCGTCGTACCAGTCGCCGGCGCGCGGCAGGGTGCCGTTCTGGCGAGCGGCGGCCAGCTCGGCGATCACCTGGGCGCGGGTCACGGTGCTGGGGGCCTGCAGGCTCACGGGGTCGTTGGACCAGTCGCCGTCCATGCGGGGTTCTGCGGCTTGCGCTGCAACGGCGCTGAGGGCGATCAGGGCGGCGGCGCCGAAGGTGCGATAGGCATTCATGGTGTTCTTCCTTGCATTCGAGAGGGGGTGGACAACGGGGCAAGGCGGGGCCGTTCGCGGCCTGTCTTGTCCTACCTCGGTGAGTGCCCGATCTATCAGGAGTCGCTCATCGATGGGGGTGACTCTATCTAGGGTAATCCCCAGGAAAAACCGCTCCGTTGGCAATAATTAATTCATAAAATCGAAATAATCAACTTATTGAAACCTTCTTCATTGCCCAAATGGATCGTCTGCTGACCATGCGTGCATTCCAGTCCGTGGCCGATGAGGGGGGGTTCGCGGCGGCGGCGCGCGCGCTCGACATGTCACCCGCCGGGGTGACTCGGCTCGTGGCCGACCTCGAAAGCCATGTGGGTGCGCGCCTGCTGCAGCGCACGACGCGGCATGTGTCGCTGACCGAGGCAGGCGAGGCGTACCTGGCGCGCGTGCGGCAGATCCTCGCCGACGTGGACGAGGCCTTCGCGGTCGCGCAGGCGCACACCGAGGAGCTCTCGGGCGTGCTGCGCCTGCTGGCGCCGCCCGTGCTCGCGGTGCACATCCTCGCGCCGCTGGTGGCGGAGTTCCGGCGCCTGCATCCGCAGATCACGATCGAGATCCACGTCGAGGCGCTGTCGGCGCCGCCCATCGGGGACTACGACATCACCCTTCTCGGTGCGGACGAACACTACGATGCCAACGTGATCGCGCGCCCCATTGCCGCCACCGACGCGGTGGTTTGCGCATCGCCCGAGTACCTGCGGCGGCGTGGCATGCCGCTGCAGCCCGAGGACCTCGCGGCGCACGACTGTCTGCTGCGCCGCCGGCCCGAGACGCGCGGCGGCGCCATGCGGCTGTTCCACCCTGGGGAGGGTAACCGGGCTGTGGATCTGCGTGTTCAGCCCGTGTTCGTGGCCAACCACATCGAAACGCTGTTGCGCGCTGCGCTCGATGGCGCCGGCATCTGCGGCCAGCCGCTGAGCCTGGCCGCGCCCTACCTGCGCGACGGGCGCCTGGTGCGCGTGCTGGCGCCCTGGACCATGGGGCGCTACACCACCTATGCGGCGCTGCCGAGCCGCAAATTCATGCCGGCGCGCACGCGGGCGTTCCTGGAGTTCCTGAGCGAGCGCACGCGCACGTCGATCCAGGCTGCGCTCAAGATCGAGCCGGCCTTATGCCATGAAGCTGTTCTGCCGCCAGGCCTCGAACACCGTAACGGCCACGGCGTTTGAGAGGTTCAGGCTGCGCTGGCCCGCCACCATGGGCAGGCGCAGGCGCTGGGCGGGCGGAAAGGTCTCGCGCAGCTCGGGCGGCAGGCCGCGCGTTTCGGCACCGAAAACCAGCCAGTCGCCACGCCGGAAGCCCGTGTCGTACACCGACTGCTCCGCATGCGTGGTCATCGCGAACATGCGCGCGGGGTCGGGCTGGGCCGTGCGCAGGAAGGTGGTCCAACCCGGATGGCGCAGCACCTGGGCGTACTCGTGGTAGTCCAGCCCCGCGCGGCGCATCAGGCGGTCTTCCATTGAAAATCCCAGGGGCTCGATCAGATGGAGCGTGCATCCCGTGTTGGCGGCCAGGCGGATGACATTGCCGGTGTTGGGGGGGATTTCGGGCTCGACCAGAACGATGTGGAACATATGGCGCGTATTGTGCTGTGGCGCGGGGGCGGCAGGCGTATCCGTGTGCATCAATCGATGGGGGTGCGCGCCAGCACCACCGCTTCCACCCGGGCGGCGCCGGCCTGGCGGAGCACGGCGGCGGCTGCCTGCAGCGTGGCGCCCGTGGTCATCACGTCGTCAACGAGCATCACGCGCCGCCCCGCGAGCCGCGCTACATGCATCGGCTCCACGGCGAAAGCCGTGCGCAGGTTGCGCAGGCGGGCCGCGCGCGCCAGGCCGCTCTGGGCCTCGGTGTCGCGCACGCGCAGCAACAGCCCGGCGTCGGCCTTGTGCGCGGCCAGCGCGCGGGCGAGCAGCAGAGATTGATTGAAGCCCCGCTCGCGCAGGCGCCTCGGCGCCAGAGGAATGGGCAGCACGAGATCGGCGGCTTCCAGTGCGGGCTCTACCCACGGCGTGCTGCACAGCAGCGTGGCCAGGGCGCCAGCCCAGCCAGGGTCGCCGTGGAACTTGAACTCGGCCAGCGCGCCGGACCAGGGGTAGCCGTAGTCCACGGCCGCATGGCAGGCGTCGAGCCCCGGCGGGTGGCGCAGGCAGGCGCCGCACTGGGCCAGCCCTTCGGGCACGGCGATCGCGCAGGTACGGCAGCGTGGGCGCGGCGGCGCGAATCGGCGCACGCAGTCGTCGCAGACGCGCCGCGCGGGCCAGGCATGGCAGACCGCGCACTGGCTGGGCACCGAGCGCAGTGCCTTCGAAATCCCTGCCATCCACTGGTGGAGCATGGAGTCAATATACTCGCCACGGCCTTCCTCCCCGACATGCCTGAGCACCTTCCCCCCACCATCGATCCCGTGGCCGCCGCGCGCTGGCATGCCGCTGCGCCTGCATTGTCCCCCTGGCTCCACGAAGAGGTGGCGCGCCGCATGCAGGAGCGGCTGCAGTGGATCCGCCAGGCGCCTGCCGCCTGGTGCGACTGGGAGCCCGTGCGGGGGGGGCTTGCAGGGCACGCGCTGGTCGCCCAGCGCTATCCGCAGGCCGCGCGCACGGTTTTCGAGGTGCCTACCCGCGAGGCAATGGCGCGCGAGGCCCTGGAGACGAAGTGGTGGAGCCGGGCGCACTGGAGCGGCGCGCGCCCCCGGTTTGGGCTGCCGCAGGACGGCAGCGTGCAGATGCTCTGGGCCAACATGGCGCTGCACATGGTGGCCGATCCGCTCGCGCTGATCGCGCAGTGGCACCGCGCCATCGCGGTGGACGGGTACCTCATGTTCTCTTGCCTTGGTCCCGACACGGTGCGCGAGCTGCATGCGCTCTACCGCGACCTGGGCTGGCCGCCCCCGGGGCATGCCTTCACCGACATGCACGACTGGGGCGACATGCTCGTGCAGTCGGGTTTTGCCGAGCCCGTGATGGACATGGAGCACATCACGCTGACCTTTGCCTCGCCCGCGCGGGCGCTGCAGGAGTTGCGCGAACTCGGGGCCAACCTGCATCCGCAGCGCTTCCCGGGGCTGCGGGGCCGCCGCTGGCGGCAACGTCTCGAAAGCGCCATGGCGGAGCGCCTGTCCGATCCCCGGCAGGACGGGCAGATCGCCTTCACTTTCGAGATCGTCTACGGCCATGCCTTCAAGCCCGCGCCCCGGGTGCGAATGAGCGAAAGCAGCGCCGTTTCGCTGCAGGATATGCGCGCCATGTTGCGCGGGCGCCCTCATTCAGACCCAGAGTGAGGCAAGTGGCGCTGCCTCGTCAATGATCTGGAACAAGGCAGGCTACAATTCCTGACGAAAATTTGGACTTCTCCCGGTGCGACGGTGGACTCGTGCCAAGGGACGAGGCCTATGGATGGGGACAAGTGACGGGCTTGACGTTTCGTTTTGCCAGGGTGTCGGGACAGCGGATCGACTGGTGCTCAATGCGCAGCAGCCCGTACTCGCTGGCGCAGCTGGGCTGCGCGTATCTCACGTTCTGCATGTTCTCTCTGGCCGCGGCCTCGGCCCTCTGGCTGCGCGGTATCCACATCGCCATGTCTGCGGCGGGCTTTTGCGTTGCCGTCGCGGGCTGGGCGCTGGTGGTCTTCGGCCGCCATGCCAAGGATGCGGAAACCATCTCCCTGCAAGGCTCGCGCCTTGTGGTGGAGCGCGAGACCGCCGGCCGCAAGGAGCGTTCCGAGTTTGACCGAAGCCGGGTTCATGTGGAGCCCAAGGCCTGCGATCGCTCGCTGATCATGGTGTCGGCGCAAGGGCGGTCGGTGGAGGTGGGGCGCTATGTGCGCCCCGAACTTCGACAGGCCCTGGCATCGGAGATCCGCATGGCTTTGCGCACCGCCTGACCCCACGCAGGCGTGCCAAGGGATTGGTAAATTGAGGCTTAGAAGTAAGTGAGAACTATGAAGAGCATTTCCAACAAGCTGGCTTCTCTGCTGCTGACTGCTGGTGCATGGGTGGGCACCGCGGCCCATGCCGTCCAAGACCTGCCGGGAGGCCCCGCAGTCAATCAGCTGAACCTGCATCCCCCGGTCACCAAGATTGCCGAAGAGCAGAGCTACCTGCACTGGATGATGCTGATCATCTGCACGGTGATCTTCATCGGCGTGTTCGCGGTGATGTTCTATTCGATCTGGAAGCACCGCAAGTCGCGCGGTGCCAAGGCAGCCAATTTCCATGAGTCCGTGACCGTCGAAGTAGTCTGGACCATCGTTCCCTTCATCATCGTCATCCTCATGGCGCTGCCGGCCACCAAGGTGCTCGTGGCCCAGAAGGACACCACCAACGCCGACCTCACCGTCAAGGCCACCGGCTACCAGTGGAAGTGGGGCTACGACTACATCAACGGCGAAGGCGAGGGCCTCTCGTACATCTCCACGCTCGACAGCAGCCACCGCGTCATGTCTGACAGCGGCAAGGTGGCCGATGCGCCCGACAACTACCTGCTCAAGGTGGACAACCCGCTCGTCGTGCCCGTCAACAAGAAGATCCGCGTGATCACCACTGCCAACGACGTGATCCACGCCTTCATGGTGCCGGCCTTCGGCATCAAGCAAGACGCGATCCCCGGCTTCGTGCGCGACACCTGGTTCCGCGCCGAGAAGGTGGGCGACTACTACGGGCAGTGCGCCGAGCTTTGCGGCAAGGAGCACGCCTACATGCCCATCCATGTGAAGGTGCTGTCGGAGAAGGACTATTCCGCCTGGGTGGCCGACGAGAAGAAGAAGGCCGCTGCCAAGGCCGATGATCCCAACAAGGTCTGGACGCTCGACGACATCCTGAAGCGCGGCGAAAAGGTCTATGCCGCCAACTGTGCCGCCTGCCACCAGGCCAACGGCAAGGGCGCGGGCCCCATCAAGCCGCTGGATGGCTCGGCCATCGTGCTCGACACCGACCACACCAAGCAGCTGCAGGTGGTGCTCCAGGGCGCGGCCAACGGTGCCATGCCCTCGTGGAAGGCGCTCAGCGACACGGACATCGCCGCCGTGGTGACCTATACCAAGAACAACTGGTCCAACAAGACCGGCCAGCTGGTGCAGCCGTCTGAGGTCGTGGCCCAGCGTGCCAAGTAACCCTGCCTCCCGGCATTGAGATTGAGGAACCCAAGATGAGTGCAGTTCTCGACAACCACGGGCACGCAGGCGGCCACGCACACGACGATCACCACCACCACGCCCCCACGGGCTGGCGCCGCTGGGTGTTCGCCACCAACCACAAGGACATCGGTACCCTGTACCTGCTGTTCTCGTTCACCATGCTGATGGTCGGCGGTATCCTGGCGCTGATGATCCGCGCCGAGCTGTTCCAGCCTGGCCTGCAGCTCGTGAACCCAGAGCTGTTCAACCAGCTCACCACCATGCACGGCCTGATCATGGTGTTCGGGGCCATCATGCCGGCCTTCGTGGGCTTCGCGAACTGGATGATCCCGCTGCAAATCGGCGCATCCGACATGGCCTTCGCGCGCATGAACAACTTCAGCTTCTGGCTGATGATCCCCGCCGCGATGATGCTCGTGGGCTCGTTCTTCATGCCGGGCGGCGCGCCCGCCGCAGGCTGGACGCTCTACGCGCCGCTGACGCTGCAGATGGGCCCGTCAATGGATGCCGGCATCTTCGCCATGCACATCCTCGGCGCCTCGTCGATCATGGGCTCGATCAACATCATCGTGACCATCCTCAACATGCGCGCCCCCGGCATGACGCTGATGAAGATGCCGATGTTCGCCTGGACCTGGCTCATCACCGCCTACCTGCTCATCGCCGTGATGCCCGTGCTGGCTGGCGCCATCACGATGACGCTGACCGACCGCCACTTCGGCACCAGCTTCTTCAACCCCGCCGGCGGCGGCGACCCGGTGATGTACCAGCACATCTTCTGGTTCTTCGGCCACCCCGAGGTGTACATCATGATCTTGCCGGCTTTCGGCATCATCAGCCAGATCGTGCCCGCGTTCAGCCGGAAGAAGCTGTTCGGCTACGCCTCCATGGTCTATGCCACTTCGTCCATTGCCATCCTGTCGTTCATCGTGTGGGCGCACCACATGTTCACCACGGGCATGCCGGTCACGGGCCAGTTGTTCTTCATGTACGCCACCATGCTGATCTCCGTGCCCACGGCCGTGAAGATCTTCAACTGGGTGGCCACCATGTGGCGCGGCTCCATGACGTTCGAGACCCCCATGCTGTTTGCCGTGGGCTTCATCTTCGTGTTCACCATGGGCGGCTTCACGGGTCTGATCCTGTCGATGGCACCCATCGACATCCAACTGCAGGACACCTATTACGTGGTGGCCCACTTCCATTACGTGCTCGTGGCAGGCTCGCTGTTCTCCATGTTCGCCGCCTACTACTACTGGAGCCCGAAGTGGACTGGCGTGATGTACAGCGAGACGCGCGGCAAGATCCACTTCTGGGGCTCGCTGATCACCTTCAACATCACGTTCTTCCCGATGCACTTCCTGGGCCTGGCCGGTATGCCGCGCCGCTATGCCGACTACCCCATGCAGTTCGCCGACTTCAACATGGTCGCCTCGATCGGCGCCTTCGGTTTCGGCCTGATGCAGGTGTATTTCTTCCTGGCCGTGGTGCTGCCTGCCATGCGTGGCAAGGGCGCCAAGGCGCCCCAGAAGCCCTGGGAAGCGGCCGAAGGCCTGGAGTGGGAAGTGCCGTCGCCGGCCCCCTTCCATACCTTCGAGAACCCGCCCAAGCTCGACGCCACCGCGACCCGCGTGATCGGCTGAAGGGAGCTGCGACCATGACGCCCGAGCAAAAGAAGAGCAACCTGCGCATGGCGCTGATCCTGGCGTCGGTGGCCGTGGCCTTCTTCGTGGGGTTCATGGTCAAGATGGCGTTGCTGTCGTCGCACTGAAGGGAGCGATGGCCGTGGGCATGCAGCGCGAAAACGCCAAGATGGTGGGCAAGCTGATCGTGATTGCGGTCGGCATGTTCGCCTTCGGCTACGCCCTCATCCCGATCTACAAGCACATCTGCGAGCTCACGGGCATCAACATCCTGTCGCTCTCCGAGCGCCAGGTGCCCGGCAACGGGGTTGCGGGGCGCGACGTGAAGGTGCCCGCCAACACGCAGGTGGATACGAGCCGCACCATCACCGTCGAGTTCGATGCCAATGCGCGCGGCCCGTGGGAATTCAAGCCCGAGAAGCGGTCGGTGAAGGTCCACCCCGGCGAGCTTGCCACGGTGATGTACGAGTTCCAGAACGTACAGAACCGCCGCATGGCCGCGCAGGCCATCCCGAGTTACGCACCGCGCCAGGCTGCCGCGCACTTCAACAAGCTGGAGTGCTTCTGCTTCAACCAGTACACCCTGGAGCCGGGCGAGAAGAAAGAGTGGCCTGTGGCCTTCGTGATCGATCCGCGTATCTCCAAGGACGTCACGACAATCACGCTGTCCTATACCTTCTTCGAAGTCGGCGGCAAGACGCCCCCCGCGCCTCAGACCGCTGCGGTGGCGCCGGCCACGGAGGCAGGATCATGAGCCGGCCTGATCACAACGGCAAACCGTCCCTGGTGCAGCGCAAGGGCTCGCTCTGGCGTACGGTCAAGGCCGTGGCGTGGTCGTTCATTGGCCTGCGCAAGGGCAGTGAGTACCAGCAGGACATCGAAAAGCTCAACCCGCTGCACATCGTGCTTGTTGGGCTGGTGGCAGTTTTCCTGCTGGTGGTGGCGCTGATCACCGTGGTGAAATGGGTCGTCTGAACCGGCCGACCGACGAGAACAAGAGATTTTGAGAATCAGAGGAGCTGAAATGAGTGCAACGACCCCCGGCACAACCCC
>JASLFM010000541.1 GCA_030150585.1 Acidovorax sp. | reverse complement strand
CTGCTCTCGGGCACCTTCGAGACCGTGAACGGGCACTTCGGCCGCATGTTCCCCGAGCTGTTCGGCGGCGGGCAGGCGAAGCTCATCATGACGGGCGACGAAATCCTCGACTCGGGCGTGCAGGTCATGGCCCAGCCACCCGGCAAGAAGAACCAGACCATCCATCTGCTGTCGGGCGGCGAGAAGGCGCTCACGGCCATTGCGCTCGTGTTCGCCATCTTCCAGCTCAACCCCGCGCCGTTCTGCCTGCTCGACGAGGTGGACGCGCCGCTGGACGACGCCAACACCGAGCGCTATGCCAAGCTGGTGTCGGCGATGAGCCGCGGCACGCAGTTCCTGTTCATCAGCCACAACAAGATTGCGATGGAGATGGCCCAGCAGCTCATCGGCGTGACGATGCAGGAGCAGGGCGTGTCGCGCATCGTGGCCGTCGACATGGAATCCGCGCTCTCGATGGCCGAAGCCTGAACACCACACACACCATGAGCACTTTGCAACTCAGTCTGGCGATCGTGGGCGGCGTCGTGCTGGCCCTCATCGTGGCCTACAACGCCTGGACCACGCACCGCAACGCGCCGCGGCGCGCGCTGCCGCAGGAGGGCGAGCCCTCGCCGGTGGAGCCCGCGCTGCGGCAGGAACCGTCGTTCGACGCCGGGATCGCGCCCCCGCCGCCCGTAGCCGGGGAGCCGGGCGGACTGCCGGCCGAGCCGGTTCTGGCCGGAGGCCCCCATGCCGTGGACCCGCGCGATGCGCTCCAACTGCCCGTGCCACCCTCCACGCACGAGCGCCGGCCCAGCCTCGACCCGCTCATCGACGTGATCGCCCCCCTGACCATCGAGGGCGTCGCTTCGGGCGATGCGGCCATTGCCGCGTTGCCGCCCACGCGGCGCGCGGGCAGCAAGCCTTTCAGTATCGAGGGCCTCAACGAGGCCACCCAGCAATGGGAGGCGCCACAGCCCGGCCAGCGCTACACCGCGTTCCAGACCGGCGTGCAGCTCGCCAACCGCATGGGCGCGCTCAACGAAATCGAGTTCTCCGAATTCGTCGTCAAGACCCAGGCCTTTGCCGACGCCCTCAATGCAGCGCCCGACTTTCCCGAGATGCTGCAGGAGGTGGCGCGCGCGCGCGAACTCGACCAGTTCGCGAGCGAGCACGATGCCCAGCTCTCCTTCCTGCTGCGCGCGCGCCAGGCCGCGTGGAGCCCCGGCTACGTGCAGCAGTGCGCGGCGCGCCTGGGCTTCGTGCCCGGTGCCATGCCGGGGAGGCTGGTGCTGCCTACGTCCACGCCGGGCCTGCCGCCTTTGCTGAGCCTCGGCTATGACACCCAGGCCGCGCTGTCCGAGGACCCGGAGCAATCGGCGGTCCGCGACATCGCTCTGAGCCTGGACGTGCCCCAGGTGCACCGCAGCGAGCAGCCCTTTGCGCGCCTGCGCGAGGTGGCCACGGCCCTGTGCGCGGCCATGGACGCCGTGCTGTGCGACCAGAACGGCCACCCGCTGCCCGCCATGGCCATGGACCCGATCGTGGCGGACCTGGAGCACCTCTACGACCAGCTCGACAGCCGCGAGCTATCGGCGGGCTCGGTGCTCGCGCGGCGCCTGTTCAGTTGATTGAGATGGTTGAACAATCCGACCTTTTTCCGGCCCCGGCGCCTGCCAACCCTGCGCCGGCAGCTAGTAAAATAGAAGCGCTTATCCAAACGCTAAGGGCGCAGCTCAACGCCTGGGCGCACCAGTACTACGTGCTGGACGAGCCCACCGTGCCCGATGCCGAGTACGACCGCGCATTCCGCGAGCTGCAGGCCTTGGAGGCCGAGCACCCCGGGCTGATCACGCCCGATTCGCCCACACAGCGCGTGGTTGGCGCAGTGATGCATGGCCTCATGCCCGTGCGGCACCGGGTGGCAATGCTCTCCATCCGCACCGAGACTGACACCGAGGCCAGCGGCGCCGAGGCGTTCGACGCACGCATCCGCCGAGAACTGAAGCTGGCCCCCGAGGACCCGCCCGTCGAGTATGTGGCCGAGCCCAAGTTCGATGGCCTGGCGATGAGCCTACGGTACGAAGCTGGCCGCCTGGTGCAGGCCGCCACACGTGGCGACGGCGAGGTGGGCGAGGACGTGACGCACAACATCCGCACCATGCGCCAGATACCGCTGTCGCTGCAGGAGGCGCCACCCGTCCTGGAAGTGCGCGGTGAAGTCTACATGCGCCGTGCGGATTTCGAGGCGCTCAACGAGCGCCAGCGCGAGAAGGGCGAAAAGACCTTCGTGAACCCGCGCAACGCGGCGGCGGGTGCGGTACGCCAGCTCGACCCGGGCATCACCGCGCAGCGGCCGCTGTCATTCTTCGCCTATGGGCTGGGCGAGGTGGATGGCGTGGAGTTCGCCACGCATTTCGAGGCGCTCGAGAAGCTCAAGTCATGGGGCTTTCCGGTCGCAGTCCAGGCGCGGATTGCGCGGGGCGCTGCAGAATTGGTAGCGTTCCACCAGCAGATCGGCGCCCAGCGCGACCAGCTCCCTTACGACATCGATGGCGTGGTCTACAAGGTCAACAACCTCGCCTTGCAAAGGCAACTGGGCTTCGTCACGCGCGAACCGCGCTGGGCCGTGGCGCACAAGTACCCGGCGCAGGAGATGGTCACGCGCGTCGAGGGCATCGACGTGCAGGTGGGCCGCACGGGCAAGCTCACGCCCGTGGCGCGGCTGGCGCCGGTGTTCGTGGGCGGCGTGACGGTCACCAACGCCACGCTGCACAACCTGTTCGAGCTGCGCCGCAAGAAAGTGCGCGTGGGTGATGCGGCTATCGTGCGCCGCGCAGGCGACGTGATCCCCGAGGTGGTGGGCGTGGTGCCGGAGCCGCGGGCGGCCTACGTGCCCAACTTCCGCATGCCGCGCGCATGCCCTGTATGCGGCAGCGCCGTGGTGCGTGAGAAGGGCGAGGTCAACCACCGCTGCACAGGCGGCCTGTTCTGCGCCGCACAGCGCAAGGAGGCCATTCTGCATTTCGCGCAGCGCCGCGCCATGGACATCGAGGGCTTGGGCGAAAAGCTGGTCGACCAACTGGTTGAGGGGCAGGTCATCCGCACGCTGCCCGACCTGTACCGGCTGGGCCTCACGAGCCTGTCGGAGCTCGACCGCATGGCCGAGAAGTCCGCGCAGAACGTGCTCGATGCGCTGCAGAAATCGAAGCAGACCACGCTGCCGCGCTTCCTTTTCGGCCTGGGTATTCGCCATGTGGGCGAGGCCACGGCCAAGGACCTGGCGCGGCACTTCGGCGGGCTCGATGCCATCATGGATGCGAGCGCGGAGCAATTGCTGCAGGTGAACGACGTGGGCCCGGTGGTGGCCGAGTCCATCCACACCTTCTTTGCACAGCCGCACAACCGCGAGGTGGTGGAGCAGCTGCGCGCCTGTGGCGTGTCTTGGGAGGAGGGTGCTCCGGCCGATGGCGCCATGCTGCCGCTGGCGGGCAAGACCATTGTGCTCACCGGCACGCTCCCCACGCTCGGCCGTGACGAGGCCAAGGACATGCTCGAAGCCGCAGGCGCCAAGGTGGCGGGCTCGGTCAGCAAGAAGACGAGCTACGTGGTGGCGGGCGAGGAGGCGGGCAGCAAGCTCGCCAAGGCGCAGGAGCTGGGCATTCCCGTTCTCGACGAGGCGGGCATGCTGGCACTGCTGCGCGGCGAATAGATTTCAACCAAGGAGACAAAACCATGCTCAAGACCCTGTGCGCCGCCATCGCGCTGGCCTGTACCCTGCCTGCCCAGGCCGGTCCCCGGCTTGACAAGATCACCGAAGCCAAGGTGCTGCGCGTAGGCACGCCGGGTGACTATCGTCCCTTCGCCATCAAGACCGACCAGGGCTACGCGGGTCACGACATTGACGTGATCGAGGCCATGGCCAAGGAGCTGGGCGTGAAGGTGGAGTACGTGCAGACCTCGTGGCCCAACCTCATGAAGGATCTGCAGGCCGACAAGTTCGACGTGGCCGTGGGCGGCATCACGCGCAACGTGGCGCGCATGCGCGTGGCGGACATGCTGCCGGGCTACGCGCCCTTCGGCAAGGTGGCGCTGGTGCGCGCAGCGGACAAGGACAAGTTCAAGACCCCGGCCGACCTGAACCAGCCCGGCGTGCGTGTCATCAAGAACCCCGGCGGCACCAACGAGGCCTTCGTGCTCGCCAACCTCAAGGCCGCGCAGGTCAGCACGCACGACAAGAACGCGGAGATTCCCGCGCTGATCGCCGAGGGCAAGGGCGACGTGATGATCACCGAAGGCCAGGAGGCCAAGCACTATGCCAAGGCCGATCCGCGCCTGCACGTGGCCTTTGCCGACTCGCCGCTCACACCGGTGAGCACGCTGGGCTTCATGCTGCCCACCGACGATGCAGACTACCTGCGCGTGATGCGCCTGGCGTGGGAGTTGCAGGATACGCGCGGCGGCCTGAAAAGCGCCGCCGACAAGTGGCTGAAGTAACTATTCGATATCGATGCAGTGGATGCCGAACCGCCCTGCGCGGCGGTCGGCAAAGTAAGCTGCCAGGGTTTCCTTGACGGTGCGAAAGGCCAGTTCGTCCCAGGGCACCTCGGCCTCGGTGAACAGGCGGGCCTCCATGGTCTCGGTGCCGGGGTTGAAGACCTCGCTCGTCAGCGTGGCCCGGTAGAACAGGTGCACCTGGCCTACGCGCCGCACGTTGAGCACCGAAAACAGCGGGCCCATCTCGAACTGGGCGCCGGCCTCCTCGTCGGTCTCGCGCGCGGCACCCTCGGCGGTCGTCTCGTCAAGCTCCATGAAACCCGCAGGCAGCGTCCACTTGCCCAGGCGCGGCTCGATGTTGCGCTTGCACAGCAGCACACGCTCGCCGAGCATGGGCACGGTGCCCACTACATTCAACGGGTTTTCGTAGTGAATGGTGTGGCAGGCCGGGCAGACGGCGCGCTCGCGCGTGTCTCCGTCGTCGGGAATGCGGTAAACCACGGCGGTTCCGCATTCGCGGCAATGCTTGATGGGGCTGCGAAAGATCATGGTCGCCCATTGTCCGGGAAAGCATGGGAATGCGCGCAAAGGCGCCGAACACGCCGGGGCTGTAGGATGCTGCGTTTTCTGCGGAGTTCAGGAGTGCGCGTGGCGGCAATGGGGATTGGGATGGTGGGGCGAGGCATTCGCGCTGTGGCGGTGCTGGCCCTGGGCCTGGCGGTTGCGGGGTGTTTCCAGAGGCAGGCTGCGCCGCTGCAGCACTTCGAACCTGAGGCCTTCGACTCGACGGCCAACTACTCGCGCCATTACGAGACCTCGCCGGCCCAGGCGTGCGAGGCCGCGCGCCGCGCGCTGCTGAGCCAGGGCTATGTGCTGAGCACGGCGTCGGGCGAGCAGGTCACGGGTCGCAAGTTCTTCCAGCCCAATGCGGAAACCCATGTGCCGCTCGAGATGCGCGTGGTTTGCGCGCCCGAAGCCGGTGACGGTGCCGTCGTCTTCGCCGTGGCGGTGCAGGAGATGCATGCGGTACGCAAGGCCAACAATTCTGCTTCGCTTGGCGTGGGCGGGCTCGGCTCGCTGTCGCTGCCCATCGAGGGCAGCAACGACGGCATGGTCAAGGTAGGTACGCAGACCGTATCGGACCCGCGCTTCTATGGCAGCTTCTTCGATCTGCTGAACGAACACCTGGAGCCCTGAAAGGGTACGGCGCTACACTGCCGGACATGGCACAGAGCTTCGATTTCCGGCAGGCCCCCGGCCACCTGGTGCGCCGGGCGCACCAGCGCTCGGTTGCGATCTTCATGGAGGAGATGGCGGAATTCGACGTGACGCCGGTGCAGTTCGCCATCCTCGCGGCGCTGCTGGACCGCTCGGGGGAGGACCAGGTCACGCTCGCGGCGCACGTGGCACTGGATGCCGCGACCTCCGGCTCCGTCATCGGCCGTCTGGAGGCACGTGGGTGGATCCGGCGCGAGCCCGATCAGCGCGACCGCCGCCGCAAGCTGCTTTGGATCACGCCGGACGGCGAGCGCGCCGCACTGCAGATGCTGGATGCAGCCCAGCGCGTGCAGGACCGGCTCGTGGAGCCCTTGACGCCTGACGAGCGCGCGCAGCTCATGCACCTGCTGGCGAGGCTGGTTTACAGCGACTGACGCAGTCCCGCGGCGTTATGCTCGCGGCATGAAGCTCTACAACTATTTCCGCTCCTCGGCATCGTTCCGGGTGCGCATCGCGCTGCAGCTCAAGGGGCTCTCGTACGAATACCTGCCCGTGCACCTGGTGCGGGCTGAGCACCTGCAGCCCGGCTATGCCGGCAAGCAGGGCGATGCCCTGGTGCCGCGGCTTGAAACCGACGACAGCCATACGCTGAGCCAGTCCATGGCCATCATCGAATACCTGGAGGAATCCCACCCTGGCACGCCGGCCCTGCTGCCTGCCGATGCTCTAGGCCGGGCCCGTGTGCGGGGCCTGGCGCAGATGGTGGCCTGCGAGATCCACCCGCTGGGCAACCTGCGCGTGCTCAAGTACCTCGTGCACACGCTGAAGGTCGACGACGAGGCCAAGAATGGCTGGTACCACCATTGGGTACGCAGCGGCCTGGAGGCTTTCGAGCGCCAGCTCGCGCTGCTCGCTCAGGAACGCGCCCAGGCCGGTCTCCCGCCCTCTGTTTACTGCTGGGGCGATACCCCGACGCTGGCCGACTGCTGCCTGGTCCCGCAGATCTTCAACGCGCAGCGCTTCAATGTGGACCTTGCCGGACTGCCGCTGACCATGGCGGTCCATGCCGCGTGCATGGCACTGCCAGCGTTCCAGAAAGCACAACCCTCGGCCTGCCCGGACAGCGAGGCATGAGCGGCGACTGGCTGGTCCCCGACTGGCCCGCGCCGCCTGGTGTGCGGGCGCTGTGCACCACGCGCCAGGGCGGAGTGAGCCGCCCCCCCTATGACAGCTTCAACCTCGGCCGATTCGTGGGTGATGACCCGGAGGCTGTGCGTGCCAACTGGGCTGCATTGGGCGTGGCCATGGGCGCGCGTGCCATCTACCTGCGCCAGGTGCACGGCACGGCGTTGCAGTCGCTCGATGCACACACGCCCGACGGCATTGAGGCCGACGCCTGCACCACGACGGAGCCTGGCGTAGCCTGCATCGTGATGGCGGCGGACTGCCTGCCTGTGCTGCTCGCCAATGCAAGCGGCACGCGCGTGGCTGCGGCCCATGCGGGCTGGCGCGGGCTGGCGGCAGGTGTGCTGGAGGCGGCCCTGGCGCCTTTCGAGGGCGCATCGGGGGACGGGGTGATCGCTTGGCTGGGCCCCTGCATCGGTCCCACGGCATTCGAAGTCGGGCCCGAGGTTCGCGAGGCGTTTTGCGATCAGGATGCGCAGGCTGTACGCCATTTCGTGCCGGGCACGCGCGCAGGCAAGTTCATGGCCAATCTGGCGGGGCTGGCGCGCCAGCGCTTGCAGGCGCTGGGCGTGCGCGGGCTGTACGGCAACGACAGCTCGGCGCCCTGGTGCACGGTGGGCAATCCGTCACGGTTCTTCTCGCACCGGCGCGACACGCCCGTGCTCGGCACCAGTGGGCGCATGGCCGCCTGCATCTGGATTGGCTGACGCGGCCGCTTGGGCCGCTGCCTGCTGCTCGCGTGCCTTGCGGGCGCGCTTGCGCGCGGGCGTGCCGAGGATGTAGCCTACGATGCCCATGGGCAGCAGGCCGTAGAGCACGAACGTGACAATGGCGCCAAGCACCGTGCCGTTGCTGTTCGTGGCTTCGGCCACGGCCATCATGAGCGCGACATATAGCCACGCGATCATCACGAGATACATTTGCGAGCAGGATGGGTGAAAACACCATGGTGCAGTCGTTGCCTGCCCCCTGGCAGTGGGCAACAATGACCGTACCCTTGGACCGTGCCGTGCAGGGGCTGGTTATCCCAACAACGAGGTCGCAGCATGAATTCTGAACCACTCTGGGCCCAGAGCGCCCAGCAACTCCAGCAAATGTTCTCGAACAGCTGGTCCCAAGCGCTGCAGTCCTTCCAGCAGATGGATCTGGGAAGTGCCAAGGCGCCCTTGGCCCTGCGCTTCGCGCCCGAGAAGCTGCAAGCCTTGCAAAAGCAGTACCTGCAAGAGGCCGGCGCGCTGTGGCAGCAGGGGCTGCAGGGCGGCGGTGCCAAGAGCGGCGACAAGCGCTTCGCGGGTGAGGGCTGGGCCCAGAACCCCGTGGCGGCCTTTTCGGCGGCGGCCTACCTGCTCAATGCGCGCACCATGATGGGCCTGGCCGAGGCCGTGGAGGCCGACGAAAAAACCCGCGCGCGCATCCGCTTCGGCGTGGAGCAGTGGATGGCGGCGATGGCGCCCAGCAACTTCCTGGCCTTCAATGCTGAAGCGCAGAAGAAGGCCATCGAGACGCAGGGCGAGAGCATTGCCAAGGGGATCGCCAACCTGCTGCACGACCTGCGCCAGGGCCATGTCTCGATGACGGACGAAAGCCTGTTCGAAGTGGGCCGCAACGTGGCCACCACCGAGGGCGCCGTTGTGTTCGAAAACGAGCTGTTCCAGCTCATCGAGTACAAGCCGCTCACGGCCAAGGTGTACGAGCGACCCTTTCTGCTCGTGCCGCCCTGCATCAACAAGTTCTACATCCTCGACCTGCAGCCCGAGAACTCGCTCATCCGCTATGCCGTGGAGCAGGGGCACCGCACCTTCGTGGTGAGCTGGCGCAATCCGGATGCCTCGCTGGGCCACAAGACCTGGGACGACTATATCGAAGGCGCCGTCCTCGAAGCCATTCGCGTGGTGCAGAAAATCTCGGGAGCGGAGCAACTCAACGCACTGGGCTTCTGCGTGGGCGGCACCATGCTCGCCAACGCGCTGGCCGTGCTGGCCGCGCGCGGCGAGGAGGCGCCCGTGGCGAGCGCGACCTTCCTCACCACGCTGATCGACTTCACCGACACGGGCATCCTCGACGTGTTCATCGACGAGAACTTCGTGAAGTTCCGCGAGATGCAGATGGGGCAGGGCGGCCTCATGAAGGGGCAAGACCTCGCTTCCACCTTCAGCTTCCTGCGGCCCAACGACCTGGTCTGGAACTACGTGGTGGGCAACTACCTCAAGGGCGAGACGCCGCCGCCGTTCGATCTGCTCTACTGGAACAGCGACAGTACCAACCTGCCCGGCCCCTATTACGCCTGGTACCTGCGCAACTTCTACCTGGAGAACAACCTCGTGAAGCCCGGCAAGCTCACCGTGTGCGGCGAGAAGCTTGATCTGAACCAGGTGGGCCTGCCGGTCTACATCTACGGCTCGCGCGAGGACCACATCGTGCCCATTACCGCGGCCTACGCCTCCACGCAGGTGCTGCCGGGCAAGAAGCGTTTCGTGATGGGTGCCTCGGGCCATATCGCCGGGGTTATCAACCCGCCTGCCAAGGGCAAGCGCAGCCATTGGATCCGTGCCGACGGCAAGCTGCCTGCTACGCTGGACGATTGGCTGGTGGGTGCCACCGAGCACCCGGGCAGTTGGTGGACCGACTGGTCCACCTGGCTCAAAGGCCATGCGGGCAAGCAGATCGCCGCACCCAAGGGCTACGGCAAGTCCCCCCAATTCAAGCCCATCGAGCCCGCCCCGGGCCGGTATGTGAAGCAGAAGGCCTGATACGCAAAAGTCCTGACATGCAACCCTGCGAGAATTTTGCAAAGCGCCGCGGCAGACGGTGCCCCGAATCGTGACCTAGAAAGGATAGCCATGGAAGACATCGTCATCGTTTCCGCCGTACGCACCCCCGTGGGTAAATTCGGCGGCGCACTCGCCAAGACCCCCGCAACGGACCTGGGCGCCATCGTCATCAAGGAGGCGCTGGCGCGCGCCAAGGTAGGCCTGGACCAGGTGGGCGAGGTCATCATGGGGCAGGTGCTGACGGCCGGTAGCGGCCAGAACCCCGCGCGCCAAGCCATGATGAAAGCTGGCGTGGCGAAGGAAACGCCTGCGCTCACCATCAATGCCGTGTGCGGCTCGGGCCTCAAGGCCGTGATGCTGGCGGCCCAGGCCGTCGCCACGGGCGACAGCGAGATCGTGGTGGCCGGCGGCCAGGAGAGCATGAGCCTGGCGCCCCACGTGCTGCCCGGCTCGCGCGAGGGCCAGCGCATGGGCGACTGGAAGATGGTCGATACCATGATCGTCGATGGCCTCTGGGACGTGTACAACCAGTACCACATGGGCATCACAGCCGAAAACGTGGCCAAACAGTACGGCATCACGCGCGAAATGCAGGATGCGCTGGCGCTCGCGAGCCAGCAAAAGGCCGCTGCCGCGCAGGATGCGGGCCGCTTCGCCGACGAGATCGTGGGTGTGAGCCTGCCGCAGAAAAAGGGCGATCCCATCCTTTTCAATGCCGACGAATACCTGAACCGCAAGACCAACGCCGAGGCACTGGCGGGCCTGCGCCCGGCCTTCGACAAGGCAGGCTCCGTGACTGCGGGTAACGCCTCGGGCCTGAACGATGGTGCGGCCGCCGTGGTGGTCATGAGCGCCAAGAAGGCTGCGGCTCTGGGCCTCACGCCGCTCGCGCGCATCGCGGCCTACGGCACGAGCGGGCTCGACCCGGCCACCATGGGCATGGGCCCGGTGCCGGCATCGCGCAAGGCGCTGCAGCGCGCTGGGTGGAATGCCGCCGATGTGGACCTGTTCGAGCTCAACGAAGCCTTCGCGGCCCAGGCCTGCGCGGTGAACAAGGAACTGGGCCTGGACCCCTCCAAGGTCAACGTCAATGGCGGCGCCATCGCCATCGGCCACCCCATCGGAGCCTCGGGCTGTCGCGTGCTGGTCACTCTGCTGCACGAAATGCAGCGCCGTGGGGCGAAGAAGGGCCTGGCGGCGCTGTGCATCGGCGGCGGCATGGGCGTTTCCCTGGCGGTGGAGCGTTGATGCGATAGACCTTGGCGCCCTCCATGTGCCGGAACGCCGCGCTTCGCGCGGCGTTTTTACTGGAGCGCTCGAATCCCTCCATCCCGACATGGTGCCCTGATGTTAGAAATTGTGTAGCTTGGTGTTTACCTCAACGAAGCGGGCACAAATCTTGGGTAGAGTGGTTGCGTCAACCATCGCATCGACAAGGAGCACGAGAATGAGTCAGAAAGTAGCGTATGTCACCGGCGGTATGGGAGGGATCGGCACCGCCATTTGCCAGCGCCTGCACAAGGAAGGGTTCAAGGTGATTGCAGGCTGCGGTCCGACGCGCGACTACCAGAAGTGGTTGGATGAACAAAAGGCCCTGGGCTTCACGTTCTACGCCTCGGTGGGCAATGTGGGTGACTGGGATTCGACGGTGGAGGCCTTCACCAAGTCCAAGGCCGAGCATGGAAGCATTGATGTGCTGGTGAACAACGCGGGTATCACCCGCGACCGCATGTTCATCAAGATGTCGCGTGAGGACTGGGATGCGGTGATCGAGACCAACCTGAATTCCATGTTCAACGTGACCAAGCAGGTCGTGGGCGACATGGTGGAAAAGGGCTGGGGCCGCATCATCAATATTTCGTCGGTGAACGGCGAAAAGGGACAAGCGGGTCAGACCAACTACTCGGCCGCCAAGGCCGGAATGCATGGATTCTCGATGGCGCTGGCGCAAGAGCTGGCGACGAAAGGCGTTACGGTGAACACCGTGAGCCCGGGCTATATCGGCACCGACATGGTCAAGGCCATCCGCCCTGACGTGCTGGAAAAGATCGTGGCCACCGTACCAGTCAAGCGCTTGGGCGAACCGAGCGAAATCGCGTCCATCATCGCTTGGCTGGCCTCGGAGGAGGGCGGCTATGCCACCGGGGCGGACTTCTCCGTCAATGGTGGCCTGCATATGGGCTGATTTTTTGTACAGTCCAGGCAGAAAAAACCCCGCTATGGCGGGGTTTTTCAATGGGAGGAGCAGAACAGGAGGGGCGCCAAAGTCGGGGGACCGACGGTGCGCCGCCCCTTAGAAGCGGGCCGGTGCGCGCTTGCGGTCGCGTTCGTCTTCGGGCCAGGCGGACAAGATAGCGGTGGTGTTCATACGGGAAAACTCCTTCGATGAGTGAACAACGCACCGTAGGAGTGCCGCGTTGACAGAGGTACGAAAAAAAATGCAACCGGGCCGGTCAGAATTGATGTGCTATGAAAAATGGAGCATTCAATGAAGTCTCCATATGGTGAAAAGTGGAAAAATATAGGGCTATCGTTACAGGGTTTTACGCTTCTGTCAGCCCCTGTTCGAGCGCTTCGATGGCGGAGGACAGGTCCAGCCAGCGCTCTTCGAGTGCACCGATTTCATCCATGCAGGCCTTCAGGCGCCGGCCGCTGTCGGCGATTTCTGCTGGCGGCAAGGGTTGTGTCAGGCGTTCCTCGATCAGGCCCCGTTCCGACACCAGCGCCGCGAGCCGCTGGTTGACCTGTTCCAGGTCGCGCTTGAGCGGGCGCGTTTTCTCCGCAAGCTGCTGGCGGGCCTGGGCACTGGCCTTGCGCAGCTCCCGGCTGTCCTTGGTGGGGGGCAGAGGGGCGGCTGCAGGCGATGTGGCTGCGGGTAGCGGCACTGGGGGGGCTTCCGTCGCAGCCGTGCGGGCTTGCTCGCGCAGCCGCTTCGACTCCTCGAGCAGGTAGCGCTGGTAGTCGTCCAGGTCGCCGTCGAACGGCCCCACCTGGCCCCGGCCCACGAGCCAGAACTCGTCGCACACGGCGCGCAGTAGGGCGCGGTCGTGGCTCACGAGCATCACGGTGCCCTCGAACTCGTTGAGCGCCATCGAGAGCGCTTCCCGTGTCGCCAGGTCCAGGTGGTTGGTTGGTTCGTCGAGCAGCAGCAGGTTGGGGCGCTGCCAGACGATCATGGCCAGCACCAGGCGCGCCTTCTCGCCACCGCTCATGGTGCCCACGGCCTGCTTGACCATGTCACCGCTGAAATTGAAGGTGCCCAGGAAATTGCGCAAATCCTGTTCGCGGCTGGGCTGCCGGGTGTCGGGCCCCAACTCCTTGGCCAGGCGGATCATGTGCTCCAGCGGGTTGTCGCCCGGGCGTAGCACGTCCAGTTCCTGCTGCGCGAAGTAGCCGATCGAGAGGCCCTTGCCCTCGGTCACGCTGCCCGCCAGCGGGCGCATGGTGCGCGCGATGGTCTTGACCAGCGTGGACTTGCCCTGGCCATTGGCGCCCAGGATGCCGATGCGCTGGCCCGCGAGCACGGAGCGGTTCACGCCGCGCAGGATGGTGGTTTCGCCGCCATCCTCGCCACGGTAGCCGAACGCCGCGTCTGTGATGGCCAGCATGGGGTTGGGCAGGTTGATCGGCTCCTTGAATTCGAAGGTGAATTCGGCGCTCGCCAGCACGGGCGCGATCTTCTCCATGCGCTCCAGCGCCTTGACGCGGCTTTGCGCCTGCTTGGCCTTGCTGGCCTTGGCCTTGAACCGGTCGATGAACTTCTGCAGGTGAGCGATCTTGTCCTGCTGCTTGGCGTAGGTGGCGGCCTGCAGCTCCATCTGCTGGGCGCGCAGCTCCTCGAAGCGGCTGTAGTTGCCGCCGTAGCGCGTGAGCTGGGCGTTGTCGATGTGCAGCGTGACGGTGGTGATCGCGTCGAGAAACTCGCGGTCGTGGCTGATGGTGATCAGCGTGCCCTCGTAGCGCTTGAGCCAGGCTTCGAGCCAGACCAGTGCATCCAGG
The DNA here is from genome assembly GCA_030150585.1 of Acidovorax sp. Taxonomy (GTDB): domain Bacteria; phylum Pseudomonadota; class Gammaproteobacteria; order Burkholderiales; family Burkholderiaceae_C; genus JASLFM01. The sequence goes on along the minus strand of JASLFM010000541.1, from coordinate 2,293 downwards.
TCCAGGTGGTTGGTGGGCTCGTCAAGCAGCAGCAGGTCGCTGGGGCACATCAGAGCGCGCGCGAGCTGCAAGCGCATGCGCCAGCCGCCCGAGAAGCTGTTCACGGGCTGCTCCAACTCGCTGACCTTGAAGCCCAGGCCCAGGATCAGCGCCTGGGCGCGTGGCACGGCATCGTGGTCGCCCGCATCGGCGAGGTCAGAGTAGGCCTGGGCGATGGCCATGCCGTCACCCTCATGCTCCGCCTTTTGTAGCGCCTCGCGCAGCTCCGACAAGCGCGTGTCGCCACCCAGCACGAATTCGGTGGCGCTCTCCGCGGTCTCGGGCATGTTCTGCGCCACCTGAGCCATGCGCCATTGCGGGGGGATAGAGAAATCGCCACCATCTTCGTGCAGGGTGCCATTGAGCAGGGCGAAAAGGCTGGACTTGCCGGCTCCGTTGCGGCCCACGAGGCCCACGCTTTCACCGGGATTGATGGTGGTGGAGACGTTGTCGAGCAGGACCTTGGCGCTGCGGCGCAAGGTCACGTTCTTGAGGGTGATCATGCTTGGAAATCTGTCAGGGCCTGGCGCGTGAGGAGCAGCACCTGGTCCTCGCCCGCGCTGGTATCGAGCCAGAACACGGGCAGATGCGGGAAGGCCGCCTCGAAGTGCGCGCGCTCATTGCCGATCTCGAGCACCAGCACGGCGTTTTCGGTCATGCAGGCGGGGGCGTCGCGCAGCAGGCGGCGGATGAAGTCCATGCCGTCCATGCCGCCATCCATGTTGCCCGAGAGGGCCAACTCCGGCTCTGCAAGGTATTCCGGGGGAAGGGAGGACATGCTCTGTGCATTCACGTAGGGCGGATTGCAAAGAATCAGGTCCCACGGGCCGGGCACAGCCGAAAGGCCGTCGGATTCGACGAGCGTGACGCGGTCTTGCAGGCCGTGGCGTTCCACGTTGATGCGGGCAACGGTCAGAGCGTCGGGCGAGAGGTCGGCGCCAGTCACCTGCACCTCGGGGTAGGCCATTGCCGCGAGCACGGCCAGGCTGCCATTGCCGGTGCACAGGTCGAGCACTTGGCGGGTCTGCTCGCTGAGCCAGCCGTCGATGCTGCCGTCGGCCAGCAGTTCGGCGATGAAGCTGCGTGGCACGATGGCGCGCTCGTCTACGTAGAACGGCACGCCTTGCAGCCAAGCCTCGCGCGTAAGGTACGCGGCGGGTTTGCGTGTGGCGATGCGCTCTTCAAAAAGAGTAGCTACCAGCGCTTGATCGGCGGGCGCTACGGGCTGATTACGTATCGATTCCAGGTCGCTATCGAGCGGCAGGCCCAAGCGCCAGAGTACGAGCCAGGCGGCCTCGTCGTGTGCATTGGTGGTGCCGTGCCCGTAGGCCACGCCCGCCTGTTCGAGCTGCCGCGCGCCGCGGGCAATCAGTTCGCCGAGCGTCATGCCGCCGCCTTGGCCTGGACTTTGGCGTTGAGCAGTTCCAGCGTGCGGCGGTAGATGTTCTTGAGTGGCTCGATATCGGCGACGGCCACGTGCTCGTCAATCTTGTGGATGCTCGCATTGGGCGGGCCCAGCTCGACGACCTGGGGGCTGATTTGCGCGATGAAGCGGCCGTCGCTTGTGCCGCCGGTGGTGGACAGCTCGGTTTCCAGCCCCGTCTCCGCGCGGATGGCCTGCTGCACGGCGGTGACGAGGTCGCCCGGCGTGGTCAGAAAGGGTTGGCCGCCCAGCGTCCACGCGAGGTCGTACTCGAGGCCGTGGCGGTCGAGCACGGCGTGCACGCGCTGCTTGAGCCCCTCGGCGGTGGATTCGGTACAGAAGCGGAAGTTGAAGTCGATCACCACCTGGCCCGGGATCACGTTGCTCGCACCCGTGCCGCCGTGGATGTTGCTCATCTGCCAGCTCGTGGGCGGAAAGAAGGCGTTGCCGCGGTCCCACTCGGTGGTGGCAAGTTCAGCCAGCGCGGGCACGGCCTGGTGGATGGGGTTGCGCGCGAGCTGCGGGTAGGCAATGTGCCCTTGCACGCCCCGCACGGTGAGCTTGCCCGAGAGCGTGCCGCGGCGGCCGTTCTTGATCATGTCGCCGGTCTTCTCGACCGAAGTAGGCTCGCCCACGATGCACCACGAGAGCTCGTCGCCACGCTCGCGCAAGCGCTCGACCACGATCTTGGTGCCGTCCACCGAGGGGCCTTCCTCGTCGCTGGTGAGCAAGAAGGCGATGCCGATGGACGGCTCGGGCGTGGCGGCCAGGAATTCCTCTACGGCCACGGCAAAGGCGGCGATCGACGTCTTCATGTCGCTTGCGCCGCGA
>JASLFM010000482.1 GCA_030150585.1 Acidovorax sp. | reverse complement strand
CCTGGAGGGCGCGACCCTGCAGGACTTCATCATTACCGCACGCGAGCTGAAGAAGCAGAAGGTTTTTCGCGAATCGACGATCCGCTCGCTGTTCGACGAGATCCTGCGCGGCTTGCGCATCGTGCACCAGCACAAGATGCTGCACCTGGACATCAAACCCGCCAATATCTTCATCACCGACGACAACCGCGCGGTGATGATCGACTTCGGCGCCGCGCGCGAGGTGCTCTCGAAAGAGGGCAACTTCATCCGCCCCATGTACACGCCGGGCTTCGCCGCGCCCGAGATGTACCGGCGCGACTCGTCCATGGGGCCGTGGACCGACATCTACGCTATCGGCGCCTGCATCTACGCCTGCATGCAGGGCTTCCCGCCCAACGAGGCGCCGCAGCGCACCGAAAAAGACCGGCTCTCGCTGGCGCTCACCAAGCTGCGCGGCGTGTATTCCGACAACCTCATCGAGGTGGTCGAATGGTGCATGGCGCTTGATCCGCTCTCGCGTCCGCAGTCGGTGTTTGCCCTGCAGAAAGAGCTGAGCCGCGAGGGCGAGCGCCGCTACACCAAGCTCTCCGTGGCCGAGAAGATGCGCCTGCAGCTCGACACCCTGGTGTCCGACACCAGGAAGAACGTGCAGAAGGTGGGCGAGGCCACTGGCGTCGGAGCGAAACCCAAATGAAGTTCTCCGTGTTCCAGGTGAGCCGCCGTGGCGGCCGCGAGAAGAACGAAGACCGCATGGGCTACTGCTACACGCGCGAGTCGGTGCTGTTCGCGCTGGCCGACGGCATGGGCGGACACCCCGACGGCGAGGTGGCGGCCCAGATCGCGCTGCAGACCATCTCGGCGCAATTCCAGCGCCAGGCCAAGCCCAAGCTGTCCGACGCGCGGGAGTTCCTCTCTGAAGCGCTGCTTGCGGCACACCACGAGATCCTGCGCTACGCGAGCGACAAGGGCATGCTCGACAGCCCGCGCACCACGCTCGTCGCCGCCGTGGTGCAGGATGGCCGCGCCCTCTGGATCCACTGCGGCGACTCGCGCCTGTACATGGTGCGCGGCGGAGAACTGCTCTCGCGCACACGCGATCACTCGTACATGGAGCTGCGCAACATGCCCATCCCGGGCATCGAGCGAGTGAACCGCAATGTGCTCTTCACCTGCCTGGGTTCGCCGTCCAAGCCCATCTACGACATCACGGGGCCCGTGAACCTGGAGCAGGGCGACCGCATCCTGCTGTGCTCTGACGGCCTCTGGGGCAGCCTGAGCGACGAGGCCATCACGCGCCAGCTCAGCCGCCAGGCCGTGTCGCATGCCGTGCCCGACCTCGTCGAGGACGCGCTGCGCAAGGCTGGCGAGAGCAGCGACAACGTCACCGTGGTGGCGCTCGAATGGGAGACGCCCGACACCTTCGAGTCCACCCAGGGCATCTCCACCGAAGGCATCGGCGACGATGTATTCGAATCCACCATCCAGGCCGGGCCGCTCGATGCCCTTGCGGACGACCTGGACGACGAAGCCATCGAGCGCTCGATCGCCGAAATCAACGAAGCCATCCGCCGCTCCGCGGCGCGCAAGGCTTGAGGACTTTTCCATGACCCATTTCGTTCGCACCGGCGGCCGTGCCGCCGACCAGCTGCGTCCCGTGCGCATCACCCGCCGCTACACCATCCACGCTGAAGGCTCGGTGCTCATCGAGTTCGGCAACACCAAGGTGCTGTGCACTGCCTCGGTCGAGGAAAAGGTGCCTCCGCACAAGCGCGGCAGCGGCGAGGGGTGGGTGACGGCCGAATACGGCATGCTGCCGCGCTCCACCCACACCCGTAGTGACCGCGAGGCCGCGCGCGGCAAGCAAAGCGGCCGCACGCAGGAGATCCAGCGCCTCATCGGCCGCAGCCTGCGCGCGGTGTTCGACCTCAAGGCCTTGGGCGAGCGCACCATCCAGCTCGACTGCGACGTGATCCAGGCCGACGGCGGCACGCGCACGGCCGCCATCACGGGCGCCTTCGTGGCCGCGCAGGACGCAGTGAACGGGCTGCTCGCGGCGGGCAAGATCGCCGCCTCGCCCATCACCGCGCCCGTGGCCGCGATCTCGGTGGGCATCGTGCAGGGCATGCCGCTGCTCGATCTGGAATATGTCGAGGACGTGGACTGTGACACCGACATGAACGTGGTCATGACCGGCGCCGGCCACTACGTGGAAGTGCAGGGCACGGCCGAGGGCGTGGCCTTCACGCGCGCCGAGATGGACCAGCTGCTGGCGCTGGCCGAGAAGGGGATTGGCGAGCTGGTCGTGCTGCAACAGCAGGCACTATCGAAATAATAGCTAAAGGTTCTTGTGTAGCAAGAACTTGAAGCCCATTTGACTATGAAAATCGTTCTTGCATCCAACAACCGGGGCAAGCTGGCCGAATTGCAGGCCATGTTTGCGCCCCTGGGCGTAGAGCTCGTGCGCCAGGCCGACCTGGGCGTGGGCGAGGCCGAAGAGCCCTTCCACACCTTCGTCGAGAACGCGCTGGCCAAGGCCCGCTTTGCTGCCCAGCACACGGGCCTGCCCGCGCTGGCCGACGATGCAGGCCTGTGCGTGGAGGCCTTTGGCGGCTTGCCCGGCGTGCAGACGGCGTACTACGCCACCCAGTTCGGCTACCCCAAGGGCGACGACACCAATGTGCAGGCGCTGCTCGAGCAAATGCAGGGCCTCGCCAACCGGCGCGCCGCCATGGTCAGCACGCTGGTGGCTGTGCGCAGCCCGCAAGACCCCGAGCCCCTGATCGCCGTGGGCCGCGTGCAGGGCGAGATCGCCACCGAGCGTCGCGGCAGCGGCGGCTTTGGTTTCGACCCCGTCATGTTCATCCCCGAGTTCGGCAAGACCTTTGCCGAGCTGCCCATCGACGTGAAGAATGCCCACAGCCACCGTGGCCGTGCCTCGCTGCAGATGCTGGCGCTGCTGCGCGAGCGCTGGCTCACATGAAGCCCCTCCTGAGTCGCTTCGCGCCTTCCCCCCAAGGGGACACCGCCAGCGCGGCGGGGCGGCCCTTGCACGGCGGTCGCGCGCTACAGCTCCCGCTGCAAGCGGCGGTTGCGGCACGAGCGTTATGAACCTTTGATGCTTGCCATGGCAATTCCTATCACTCCAGCTACTGACGATGCACCCGCGCCGGTGCGCGACATCCAGCACTACATGCGTCCGGGCACGCT
>JASLFM010000430.1 GCA_030150585.1 Acidovorax sp. | reverse complement strand
GCCCCAGCCCTGTTCGGCCGCCTCGCGCCGCAGCGCTTCGTCCTGTTCGGCCGTGACCAGGATGACGGGCGGGGCCTGGCCCCAGAGTTCGCACAGCCGCGCATACAAGTGGGGGCCGTGCACGGTGCCCATGCGCACGTCCACAAGCACGATATGCGGAGCCTCGCTGGGGCGGGCGGCGGCGAGCGCCTCCTGCGGGCCGCCCGCGACAGGTACGGCGCAGGCCCAGCGCTGCAGCAGCGCGCGCATGGCTTCGCAGGCCCTGGGGTCGTCGTCGATGCACCAGCACACGCAGCCGCGCAGCGGAGTGTCGTCCTGGTTTTCGCACACCCGTGGCGGAGGCGGCGCTTGCCTGGCGGCCGCGGGGTCGCCCAGCGGGACGCGGACCCAGAACACGCTGCCGCGCCCCAGGTGGGAGCGCAGGCCGATGGGGTGGTCCAGCACGCGGCCGATGCGCTCGACGATGGCCAGGCCCAGACCCGCGCCGCGGTCGTCGCCGTGGCCTTCGTCCAGGCGGCGGAACTCCTCGAAGATCTCGCGCTGCAGGCTCTCGGGGATGCCGGGCCCCTGGTCGTGCACCTCGATGCGCAGGTAGCTGTTCCCCTCGGCATGCACTCGGCGGCAGCCCAGCAGGATCCGGCCTTTGCGTGTGTAGCGGATCGCGTTGGAGAGGTAGTTCTGCAGGATGCGCCGCAGCAGCGCCTCGTCGCTGCGCACGGTGCATGCGGTGGAGACGCCCCGCAGTTCCAACCCCCTGCCGTGCGCGAGGATGCCGAACTCGCGCAGCAGTGCATCGAGCAGCGGCGCCAGCGCGAAATCCTGCACGCGCGGCTGCAGCTGGCCTGACTCCATGCGGGCGATGTCGAGTAGGCTTGCGAGGATCGCGTCCTGCGCCGCGAGGGCCCCCTCGATGTGGTCGGCCGCCTGCCGCCCCGCGTCGTCGGCGAGGTGGCCGCGCAGCACCGAGACGAACATGCGCGCGGCGTTGAGCGGCTGCAGCAGGTCGTGCACGGCCGCGGCTACGAAGCGGGTCTTGTAGCGGTTGGCGTTTTCGGCCTCGCGCCGGGCCTGGTCGAGGTCCTGCGTGCGCTCGGCGATGCGGTGTTCCAGCGCGTCGGCCAGCGAACGCAGCTCGCGCGCCGCATTCTTGTAGCTCGTGATGTCGGCATAGCTCGTGACGAATCCGCCGTCGGGCAGTGGGTTGCCGCGGATTTCGAGCACGGTGCCGTCGCCTTTCTCGCTCTCGCGCAGATGTGGTTTACCGCTGCGAAGGTGGTTCAGCCGGCGCTGGATCGCTTCTTCCACGGGGCCGGGCCCCAGCAGGCCGCGCCGGGCGTTGTAGCGAAACAGGTCTGCGATGGGGCGCCCCGTGCGCAGCAGTTCCGGCGGAAAGCGGAATAGCTCGACGTAGCGCGAGTTCCAGGCAACCAGTCTTAAGTCCGAGTCGATGACGACCACGCCCTGCGGCAGGTGTTCCAGGCTGCGGGACAGGCCCGTATCGGCTTGCCGGGCGGCCTGCACGATGCCGTCCTGCGCGGTGCGCAGCTCGCGCGCATGCTGTTGCAGCACGGCCTCCAGCTCCTGGCGGCTGCGTTGGCGGATGGCTGCCACCCGGCGGCGCTGCTGGATGAACAGCACGAGCAGAGCGAGCGCAAGCCAAGCGCCTGCCGCGGCCACGGCCACCCAGCGGCCGAAGGCAGTGGCGGAGCGCGTGTCATGCAGCAGGTGCAGGGTCCAGCCGCTCTCGGCCAATGGCAGGGCCTGCCACAGCAACTGCCCTTCGGTGGCGGGATCGTCGATGCGGGCAAGGGTGCCGCCATCGTCCAGGCGTTCCAGTGTGCGGTGCTGCAGGGGCTGCAGCGTCTGGTCGGCGTACTGCCGCGTGGCCTGCAGCTCTTGCTGGGCCTGTGGACTCAAGGGCAGCAGCAGGCGGTAGCGCCATTCGCTGCGGCTGGCCAGGAACACCACGTTGTGGGCGTCCGAGGCAAGCACGATGTCGGGCGCTTGGCGCCACTCGCGTTCCAGCTCTTCGAGCGCTATCTTGATCACCACGATGCCCAGCACCTCGCCGTGTGCGTCCAGGATGGCCTGCGAAAGGAAGTAGCCGGGAACGCCCGTGGTGACGCCGATGCCGTAGAAGGTGCCCCGGCCCTGGGACAGCGCCTGCTGCACATAGGGGCGGAAGCTGTAGTCGATGCCCACGTTGCTGCGCGGATCGCGCCAGTTGCTCGCGGCCAGCGCGACGCCGCGGCGGTCGATGAGGGTCAGCGTGGAGGACTGGCTGGCGCCGTTGGCGCGCTCGAGCTTGAGGTTGAGTCGCTCGACGTCTGCGGGCTGCAGCGGCCGCGCCACCGCATCGCGCAGCTCAGGGTCCAGCACGAGGACTTGCGGCAGGGCGCGATAGCGGTCAATGCGCTGCAGCAGTGCCTGGGCGTACAGGTCGAGCTGGTGGCGCACGCTCTCGCTTTCTTCCTGCAGTGCGCGGTGGCGCGCGTACCGCTCTGCGGCCCATGTGACGAGCACCATGCCGGCCGCGATGGCCAGCAAGGTCCAGAAGAGGCGGTTGCGGCGCAAGGGGTACATGGGCGCGAGTATGGGGCTGGCCTGGGGCATCGCTTCTACTACCAATAGGCTATGGGCGAACGGGGCGCACAGGGGTACAAACGAGGCTCTATCTTTCAATAGCCGCGCCTGGCACTGCATTGCCCGGAGGTCGGAATTATTGAAGGACAGGCCCTAGCTTCTCGCTGCCCGTCTGGAGACATTGCCATGCATTCCATTCCCACCGCCAATGCAAGCCACGTGCGCCTGCCGTTCTACCGTCAGCTGTACTTTCAAGTGGTCACCGCCATCGTGCTGGGTGTGCTGCTGGGGTATTTCTCGCCGCAGTTGGCCGAGAAGTTCAAGCCGCTGGGCGATGCATTCGTCCAACTGGTCAAGATGATCATCGCGCCGGTGATTTTCCTCACCATCGTGACCGGCATCGCGAACATGACACACCTGGGCACCGTGGGGCGCGTGTTCGCCAAGGCCATGGCGTACTTCCTGTTCTTCTCCACGCTGGCGCTGGTGGTGGGCATGGTCGTGGCCCACGTGGTGCAGCCCGGTGCGGGCATGAACATCAACCCGGCCGACCTCGACCAGAGCGCCGTGAAGTCCTACGTCGCCAAGTCGCACGAGCTGACCCTCGTGGGCTTCGCGATGGACATCATCCCCAAGACGCTGGTGAGCCCCTTCGTGGGCGACAACATCCTGCAGGTGCTGTTCGTGGCCGTGCTGTTCGGCATTTCGCTGGCGATGGTGGGCGACGCGGGCAAGCCGGTGCTCAACTTCCTGGAAGCGCTCACGGCCCCGGTCTTCCGGCTGGTGCACATCATCATGCGCGCCGCGCCCATTGGGGCCTTCGGCGCAATGGCCTTCACCATCGGCAAGTACGGCGTGGGCGCGCTGGTCAACCTGGCCTGGCTGGTGGGCTCGTTCTACCTGACCTCGCTGCTGTTCGTGGTGGTCATTCTCGGCATCGTGGCGCGGCTGTGCGGTTTCTCGGTACTCAAGCTGGCGCGCTACCTGAAGGCCGAGCTGCTGCTGGTGCTGGGTACCTCGTCGTCCGAGTCGGCACTGCCCTCGCTCATGGAGAAGATGGAGAAGGCCGGCTGCAGCAAGTCGGTGGTAGGCTTGGTCGTGCCCACGGGCTACTCGTTCAACCTGGACGGCACCAACATCTACATGACCCTGGCCGCGCTGTTCATCGCGCAGGCCACCAACACCCACCTGACCCTGGGCCATCAGGTCGCGCTGCTGCTCGTGGCCATGCTGAGCTCCAAGGGCGCGGCGGGCGTGACGGGCGCGGGCTTCATCACCCTGGCCGCCACGCTGGCCGTGGTGCCCGAGGTGCCCGTGGCGGGCATGGCGCTGATCCTGGGCGTGGACCGCTTCATGAGCGAGTGCCGTTCACTGACCAACTTCATGGGCAACGCGGTGGCGACCATCGTGGTGTCGCGCTGGGAGAATGCGCTGGACCGTAACCAGTTGCGTGCGGCGCTGGACGGGAAGGTGGAAGACCCGGATGACGAGCCCATGCGAGTGGCCGTGGCGCACTGAAGCACACACCGTAAAGATTCAAGAACCATAGCTGCCAGCACCCGACAGACGGAGGCTGGCAGCTTTTTTCATTCAAGAATCACGCCATCGTCATCAAACTGGCATTGCCCCCCGCCGCCGCGGTGTTCACACTCAGCGCCCGCTCGATCAGCAAGCGTTCTAGCGGCACGTCCACTTGCCCCGGCGGCATGGCCGTCACGCCCACGATGGCCCCCGGCCGCCGCGCCAGCGCCTCGCACAAGGCTGGCAGCGCACCGGCCGCGCCATGGAACAGTACGGCATCAAATGCCTGCGCCTGCCAGTCGTCCACGCAAGCCACCCGTGCCTGCACCGCAGCGGGCAACTGCTCGCGCAGCGCCGCCTGCGCTGCGGGCCACAGCGCCTGCCCGCCCACGGCCAGCACCGCGGCGAGCTGGGTGTGCAAGTCGGCCTCGCTCTCCGCCAGGCACAGCGTGCGCTCGCGCGGCAACAGGGTGTAGGTGTTGCGTTCGCCCGTGGGGCCGGGCAGCGTCTGGGTGGTGCCTGCGGGCGACTGTGCCGCCAGCCGTTCGCAGGTAGCGGCCAGGGCACCGTTGCCTTGCTGCCGCGCCCAGTCGCGCAGGGCCAGCAAAGGTCCCTGCAGGGCCGTGGGGGCGGGCGCTTGCGGCAGGCCGGGATGGCGGGCCAGCAGGCGCAGCAGGTACAGCGGGCCGCCCGCCTTGGGGCCGGTGCCCGAGAGGCCTTCGCCGCCAAAGGGCTGCACCCCGACGACGGCGCCCACCATGTTGCGGTTCACGTAGACATTGCCTGCCTGGGCGCGCCGCACCACGTGGGCGATGGTTTCGTCGATGCGCGTGTGCAGGCCCTGCGTGAGGCCGTAGCCCGTGGCGTTGATCTGGTCGAGCAGCGCGTCGAGCTGGTCGCGCTCGTAGCGCACCACGTGCAGCACGGGGCCGAAGACCTCGCGCTCCAGTTCGGCGATGCTGTCCAGCTCGATCAGCGTGGGGGGCACGAAGGTACCCTCCGCCGAGGTGCCGGTGCTCTGGAACAACGTGCGGCCGCGCGCGCGCAGGGTGGCGATGTGGCGCTCTATGTTGGCCTGTGCCTCGGCGTCGATCACCGGGCCCACATCGGTGGCGAGCTGGGCGGGGTTACCCAAGCGCAGTTCCTGCATGGCGCCGCGCAGCATGGCGAGCACGCGGTCGGCGGCGTCTTGCTGTACGCAGAGCACGCGCAGGGCGGAGCAGCGCTGGCCCGCGCTGTCGAAGGCAGAGGAGACCGCGTCGCCCACCACCTGCTCCACGAGGGCGGAGGAGTCCACGATCATCGCGTTCTGGCCGCCGGTTTCGGCGATCAGCGCCACGGGCTGGCCGTCGGGCCGCGTGCGGCCGGCCACGCTGCGCTGCAGGATGCGCGCGACTTCGGTGGAGCCGGTGAACATTACGCCTGCCACGCGCGTGTCGGCCACGAGGCGCGCGCCCACGGTTTCGCCGCGGCCTGGCAGCAGTTGCAATGCACCCGCGGGCACGCCGGCCGCGTGCAGCAGGCGCACGGCTTCGCAGGCGACGAGCGGGGTCTGCTCGGCGGGCTTGGCCAGCACCACGTTGCCCGCAGCCAGCGCAGCGGCGACCTGGCCGGTGAAGATGGCGAGCGGGAAGTTCCACGGGCTGATGCAGACCACGGGGCCCAGCGGCACGTGCGTTGCGTTGGCAAAGTCGCGCTGTACCTGGGCCGCGTAGTAGCGCAGGAAGTCCACGGCCTCGCGCACTTCGGCCACGGCGTTGGCAGCGGTTTTGCCGGCTTCGCGCATCAACAGGCCGATGAGCAAGGGCATGCGCACCTCGAGCGCGTCGGCCGTGCGCAGCAGCGTGGCTGCGCGGTCCACGGGTGCGGTGGCGGCCCAGGCGGGGGCGGCAGTGGCCGCGCAGGCCAGGGCTGCGTCCACGTCGGCCTCGGTCGCGTCGCGCACCTCGCCCACAGTGTCGCGCGCGTCGGCGGGGTTGCGCACCGGCTGCGCGGGGCCGGGCTGGGCTGCGCAGGCCAGCAGTGGCGTGGCCTGCCAGGGCGCGCGGGCGCTGTCGTGCAGCGCAGCGGCGAGGTTGGCCAGCACGTGTTCGCTGGCCAGGTCCATGCCCGCAGAATTGCGGCGGCCTGGGCCGTAGAGCGCCGGGGGCAGGGGGATGCGCGGGTGGGGCAGGGCGCTGCCACCCTCGTGTAGGGCGGCCTCGTCCACGGCTGCCACAGGCGGGGCCACGAGCGATTCGAGCGCGATGCTTTCGTCGGCGATGCGGTTCACGAACGAGGTGTTGGCGCCGTTCTCCAGCAGGCGGCGCACGAGGTAGGCCAGCAGCGTTTCGTGCGTGCCCACCGGGGCGTAGACGCGGCAGGGGCGCCCGAGCTTGCCCTCAGTGGCGCTGCCCACCACCTGCTCGTACAGCGGCTCGCCCATGCCGTGCAGGCACTGGAATTCATACTGGCCCGCGTAGTAGTTGGGGCCCGCGAGCTGGTGGATGGTGGCCACGGTCTGCGCGTTGTGCGTGGCGAACTGGGGGTACACGGCTTCGGGTGCGGCGAGCAGCTTGCGCGCGCAGGCGATGTACGACACGTCGGTGTGCGCCTTGCGGGTGTACACGGGGTAGTCGGCCAGGCCGTCTACCTGGGCGCGTTTGATCTCGCTGTCCCAGTAGGCGCCCTTGACGAGGCGCACCATGATGCGCCGGCCCGTACGCCGCGCCAGATCAATGACGTAGTCGATCACGAACGGGCAGCGCTTCTGGTAGGCCTGGATCACGAAGCCGATGCCGCTCCAGCCCGCGAGCGTGGGTGCATGGCACAGCTGCTCCAGCAGGTCGAGCGAGAGCTCGAGCCGGTCGGCCTCCTCGGCGTCGATGTTCAGGCCGATGTCGTAGTGGCGCGCCAGTTCGGCCAGCTGCTGCACGCGCGGGTACAGCTCGGCCATCACGCGCGCCTGCTGCGCTCTTTGGTAGCGCGGGTGCAGGGCGCTGAGCTTGATGGAGATGCCCGGCCCCTCGTATATGCCGCGCCCGCCCGAGGCCTTGCCGATGGCGTGGATGGCCTGCACGTAGGCCTGCATGTAGCGGTCCGCATCTTCGCTGGTGAGCGCGGCCTCGCCCAGCATGTCGTAGGAATAGCGAAAGCCCTGGGCCTCGCGCGTGCGGGCGTTGGCCAGGGCCTGGGCAATGGTCTCGCCCGTCACGAACTGCTCGCCCATCATGCGCATGGCCATGTCCACTCCCTTGCGCACCAGCGGCTCGCCGCCCCGGGCCGTGAGGCGCATCAGCGCGGTGGACAGGCTGCCCTCGCTGTGCGTGGCCACGAGCTTGCCCGTGAGCAGCAGGCCCCAGGCGGCAGCGTTGACGAACAGCGAGGGGCTCTTGCCCAGGTGGGCCTGCCAGTCGCCGTCGCGGATCTTGTCGCGGATCAAAGCGTCGCGTGTGGCCGCGTCGGGAATGCGCAGCAGCGCTTCGGCCAGGCACATGAGGGCCACGCCTTCCTGCGACGACAGCGAGAACTCCTGCAGCAGCCCTTGCACCAGGCCCGCGCGGCCGCTGCCGCTCTTGCGCTCGCGCAGCCCGCGCGCCAGCCGCAGGGCCAGGGCCTGGACCTTGTCCGCCAGATCCTGGGGCAGGCGCGCCTGTGCCAGCAGGGGTGCGAGGGCCTCGGGCTCGGGGCGGCGGCAGGCCGCCGTGATGGCCTGGCGCAAAGGGGTGTCGGATGCTTCGCGCGGTGCGAAGGCGGGCTGGGTGAAGGCGGTGGTGTCCATGGCACTGGATCATGGGTGGTGTTGTGCCGAATGAATATTCAAAAAATGCAGGATTTAATGAATAATTCACTGGACATGAGCCATGAAGAAATTGATTTGGACCGCATTGACCGGAAAATCCTGTCGATCCTCCAGGAGGATGGACGGATGTCCAACCTCAAGCTCGCCGAGCGCGTGGCGCTGTCGCCCACGGCCGTGCTCGCGCGCGTGCAGCGGCTCACGCGCGACGGGTTCATCCTGGGCTACGAGGCGCGCCTGAACCCGCAGAAGCTCGGCGCGGGCATGCTCGTCTTCGTGGAGGTGCTGCTGGACCGCACCACGCCCAACGTGTTCGACCAGTTCAAGGCCGCCGTGCAGGTGCGGCCCGAGATCCTGGAGTGCCACATGGTGGCGGGCGGCTTCGACTACCTGCTCAAGACGCGCCAGGCCGACATGAATGCCTACCGCGAGTTTGCGGGGGCCGTGCTCTGGCAACTGCCCGGCGTGCGTGAGACACGCACCTACGCGGTGATGGAGGAGGTCAAGCACTCGACGCACCTGCACCTGGGGTGAGTGCGCGTGCGTTTCGGCGCGGGCGTCCGCATAATGGGCTGCACCGCCCCTTCAAGGAATCCCCGGAGGAGAAGATGAAAGCGTTTCCATTCGCCGCATCCGCCCTGCTGGCCCTCGTGGCCAGCCTGTCCGCACCGGCTGCGCACGCGGCCTGCTACGTGGTTTATGCAGCGGATGGGCAGGTGGTGTACCGCTCGCCGCTACCGCCCGTCGATCTCTCGCGCACCCTGCACGAAACCGTGCCCGCCATCGCTCCGGGCGGCAAGCTCGTATTCTGGCTGGGTGACTACGGCTGCGAGAGCGAGATCAATCGCCTGCCCTTGGCGGCGGCGCCCGCTGCGCGCCGCAATTGAGTACGGAGCCCCGCACCGGGGCTCTGAGACAATCGGGGCATGAGTGATCTGAGCGATAACGAGAGCCTGCCCCTTCCCCTGGGCACCGCTGCGCAGGCGGCTGCCGACTTGCCCGAGGGCTGGCTGGAGGTGCTGTCCATGGATATGGACGCCCAGGGCGTGGCCCGCAAACCCGATGGCAAGGTGGTCTTCATCGATGGCGCCCTGCCCACCGAATGGGTGACGGCCAATACCCACCGGAAGAAGAATAACTGGGAGGCCGCGAGCCTTGTGGCCATCCACCGCGAGTCTTCGCAGCGCGTGCGCCCCGGCTGCCCGCACTTCGGCCTGCACGCGGGGGCCTGCGGCGGCTGCAAGATGCAGCATCTGCATGTGGGAGCCCAGGTGGCCGTCAAGCAGCGCGTGCTGGAGGACAACCTCTGGCACCTGGG